>NZ_RZOF01000171.1:0-12960 GCF_003998955.1 Mesorhizobium sp. M4B.F.Ca.ET.017.02.2.1
CTGTGACGCCCATGAACTGGCCGAGCGTGGTGGCGTAGGTAGCGGCGATCGAGGCGAAGATCGCGGTCCTCGCATCGGGCGCATAGCCCGCCGCCAGCATCAGCGCCATGAACACCAGGATCAGCACCGGCCGCACCAGATAGGTCGGCGACAGCGCGAACAGTGCCCATGAATTCGCCCGCGCCAGCCCTTGCAGGAGATCGCCCAGCGCGATCATCGGCAGACAGATGACGCCGAGGATGAACGGCACGACATAGTAGTTCTCGATCCAGGGCGAGAACAGCCAGACGCCGAGCGCGCCGAGGCCGGCGATGGCCGTCGAGGCGACCAGCACGAACAGCCGGCTCGCCATCACGATGCCGCGCAGTTCGGCGAGCAGGCCGCGCTCGCGATATTCGGGGATGAAGCGGATGACGGAGGTGTGGAAGCCGAGGCAGGCGAGGTTGCCGACGATCACCATCGTCACCCAGACCAGCACGAAGATGCCGTATTCGAAGGAGCCCATCCAGCGCGCCATCAGCACCTGGCTGACGAAGGCGATAACGGCGCTGATGATGCGGATGGTGAAGGCGATGAGCGACATGCGGCCGGCCTCGCCGCGCTCGTCGGCGGTGAACAGCACGGCATCGATGCGGCCAAGCAACGGGCTCACGCGCAGCGCCAAGCGCTGCGGCAAAAACCGCCCGGCAGTCGTCGCCGCGGAAAAGCGCACCCCGATTATTCTCCGTTTTCCGCCTCGTTTCCTGCGTTTCGGTCTAGCGAAAACACATTAAGAAACGGTTGGGTGAGAAGCCTTCCTTCTCCCGTCACTATACGGGGAGAAGGTGCCGGCAGGCGGATGAGGGGCGGCGCGAGCTTCGCCTTGCGGGGCGGCATGACGAATGGCGAGCGAGGGCCGAGAAGTTGCCGGCACGACGTAGTCGCCGGCTGGCAGGCCAGTCGCTATCGTACCCTCCGAACGACCTTTGACAACCAATAAAGTTTGGTTCTAATGCCGTGGCGCGGAGGGGGCATGAGTCAGCTTTTAATTCAGGAATATCTCAACGAAATTGACAGGCTGCGGAAGTTCTCCGGGTCCTTCACCGAGGGCGTCATCTCGGAAGCGTTCAAGGATCTGCTGAAAGCGTGGTCGCGGCAAAATAACCTGCATTTCATTAGCCAATACGAATTTCTATCGCCTCAGAAAAATCGCATCCGTCCTGACGGGACGATCCTGCATGACCTGCGTGTGCCCCTTGGCTACTGGGAAGCTAAGGACACGGCAGATGATCTCGACGAGGAAATTCGCAAGAAACTGGCCAAGGGCTATCCGCAAGACAATATCATTTTCGAGAATTCTGACACGGCAGTTCTGATCCAGAATCGGCAGGAAATTTTTCGCTGCTCGATGACGGACACCGAAAAGCTGCTGAAGCTGGTATCGCTGTTCTTTAAATACGAACGGGAGGAAATCCGCGATTTCCGAAAAGCTGTTGAGCAGTTCAAGCACGATATTCCGGCGGTGCTGACCGCACTTCGTGAACGCATCGACGCGGCCTATGACAAGAATTTGGATTTCCGCGCGTCGGCGGACAAATTTCTGCAGCACGCCAGGGACACGATCAACCCTTCGGTCGGCGAAGCCGATGTTCGGGAGATGCTTATTCAGCATGTATTGACCGAGGAAATCTTCGCCCACGTCTTCGACAACGGCGACTTTCATCGTGAGAACAACATTGCCAAAGAGCTTTATGCGCTGGAAGCGAAATTCTTCACCGGCCAGGTGAAACGCGAAACACTGAAGAGGTTGGAGACCTACTACGCGACTATCCGCGCCAATGCGGCGCTAATTTCCAGCCATCAGGAAAAACAGCAGTTCCTGAAGCTGATCTACGAGAATTTCTACAAGGTCTACGATAGGAAGAAGGCCGATCGGCTGGGCGTCGTCTACACGCCGAATGAGATCGTGAAATTCATCATCGAAGGCGCCGACTGGCTGACGCAGAAACATTTCGGCAGACAACTTATCGACGAGCATGTCGAGATTCTCGACCCGGCGACCGGCACCGGCACTTTCGTATGCGAGCTTTTGGAGCATTTCCGCGGACAACCGCGAAAGTTGGCGCACAAATACAAAAACGAATTGCATGCCAATGAGGTGGCGATCTTACCCTACTATGTGGCGAACCTGAACATTGAGGCGACCTATGCCGCGATCTCGGGCCAGTTCGCGGAGTTTCCCAACCTTTGTTTCGTCGATACGCTGGACAATGTAGCGGGGCTTGGGATCAAAGCGGGCTATCAGCACGACATGTTTGCCGGGCTGTCGGAAGAAAACGTCGAGCGCGTAAAGCGGCAGAACAAGCGGAAGATTTCGGTCATCATCGGCAACCCGCCGTATAATGCCAATCAGGCAAACGAGAACGACAACAACAAGAACCGTGAATATCCGCGCGTCGATCAACTCATCAAGTCGAGCTACATCCGGCTCTCCACCGCAGAAGACCAAGGTCTACGACATGTATGCCCGGTTCTTCCGCTGGGCGTCAGACCGCATGGCCGACGACGGCGTGCTGGCGTTCGTCACCAACCGAAGCTTCATAGAAAGTCGAACCTTTGACGGGTTCCGAAAGGCGGTGGCGCAAGAATTCAATGAAATCCACATCGTCGATCTTGGCGGAGATGTCCGTGCCAATCCCAAGCTCTCCGGCACAAAGAACAACGTTTTCGGCATCCAGACGGGTGTTGCGATCTCCTTCTTCGTCAAACGTCATAAGCAGAAGGGCTGCAAGATTTTCTACGCGCGTCGTCCGGAGTACGACACCGCTGAGGATAAGTTGAGCTTTCTGGCGAATGCCAAGGCGTCGACTATTTCCTATCAGCGTGTCGAGCCGGACAAGAATGCGAACTGGGTCAATCTTACCGAGAACGACTGGGGCGACATGATCCCGGTGGCTGGAAAATCTTTCAAGAAGAGTTCAAATCTTAGAAATGTCAAAGCCATATTTGGTGATTACTCGATGGGATATATTACGGCTCGCGATGGTTGGGTTGTAGGCGATAGCGAGAAGCAAATCGAAGTAAAAGTCCGATACTTGATCGATGCCGCGAACTTGACGACAGGCGTTGCTCCTATGGCCAATTCCGGCGCAAGTCGAACCACGACCATCAAGTGGTCTCGTTCACTTCTCCGGTCAATCGCTTCCGGAAACAAGTTAGAATATGAGCCAGCCTCATATCGGGAAACGTTGTATCGACGATTCAGCAAGAAACTCGTCTATTTTTGGGAGTTCTCTTGTCGAAATGCCGAACAAGATGCCGGCGTTTTTCAAACACGGCCGGAATCAGTCGATATTTTTCAATGACCCTGGAGCCCGGGCTCCATTTAGTCCGCTCGCAACTGATGTTCCCGCCGAGTTTCATCTTGCCGCGAGCTCCGATGGGTTCCAATGCCTCCCCCGCTACCGATACACGTCGTCAGGTGAACGCGTCGACAACATCACCGACTGGGCGCTGAAGGAGTTTCAGAAGGCTTATGGCAGAGACGGGCAGGGCACCCCGACTTCCCCGTTGGAAAAGGAGAGTGACGGCTCGCGGAAGGCGGTTCTGGCACTGACCAAGGACGACATCTTTCGTTATGTCTACGGTGTGCTGCACGACCCTGTGTATCGCGAGAACTACGCGCTGAATTTGAAGCGGGAGTTTCCTCGCATTCCGTTCTATCCCGACTTCTGGCGCTGGGCGGAATGGGGGAAGCGGCTTATGGACCTGCATATCGGGTACGAGACGGTCGAACCGTGGCCGCTGGAGCGACTGGACACTCCAGACGAGAAGGCGCGAGCGGCGGACCTTGCGCCCAAGGCGCTGCTTAAAGCCGATCACGACAACGGCATCATACGAGTCGACACCGAAACGCATCTTTCTGGCATCCCGAAGGAGGCGTGGGACTACCGACTTGGCAATCGCTCAAGCCTCGATTGGATTCTCGATCAGTACAAGGAAAAGACACCGAAAGACCCGACGATCCGGGAAAAGTTCAACACCTTTCGTTTCGCCGACCACAAGGAGAACGTCGTCGATCTCTTAGCCAAGGTGACGCGCGTGAGCGTAGAGACGGTGGCAATCACCGAAGCGATGAAGGGGGCGAGGCGATAGAATGGTTGATAGTGAAGAATCTGGAGCGACCGGCATTTCGAGGTTGTCCTTGGTGCTGATTTTCGGAGGGGTGATAGTGCTGTGGATCGCTACACCGTTCGCCATGCGATGTATTTATCCGAACCTGTCTGATAGAGGCCTTTCCGGAGACTTATATGGAAGCGTAAATGCCTTGTTTTCAGGACTGGCGTTTGCTGGTGTTATAGTCGCCATTTTGCTGCAGAGAGAGGAGTTGGCCCTTCAAAGGGAGGAGCAAAAGCAGATGCGCGAAGAAGTCCAGCGGTCTACCGAAGCTCAGAATGAGGCGCAAAGGGCATTGAATAAGACCATATATGCCCAGACATTCAAGGTAGCTCTGGATATCATCGAATCGCCTGAAGCTGTTTCCGCGAGGGGCGTTGTTGCTCGTGCAAAGGAAGAATTTCGGAAGCCCGTAGGCGAGTGGGATGCGGGCCAGAGGGCCGCTGCGGAGACTGTGGCTAGAACTTTCGAATCGGTTGGAACGCTGATCAAGCATGGGCTACTTCCTGCGGCGTATATTGTAGAAACTTGGAGTGTCCCGATCGAAAGGAATTGGGTAGTCCTCGAGCCTTATGTGTTGGATCTTCGGGCATCGCGAAGCGATCCGTATGCTGCTGTAGATTTCGAAATTCTGGCTGACGAGGCCAGCAAATTCCTGCAAAAGTCAGCGAGAACTCCCTTGGCGAGCGCGGCTTCTCCAACAAGCGGATAGCCGAGCATCTGACCATCTCGCCGAAGACGGTCGATCACCATGTCTCGGCGGTGCTGGGCAAGCTGGACGCGGTCTCGCGCGGCGAGGCGTCCGCCGCCGCGCGCGCTTCAGGACTGGTGTGATCGCGAACGGCCGCGCTGCCCCTCATCCGGCCCTTCGGGCCACCTTCTCCCCGTGAACGGGGAGAAGGGAAGGTCGCCTTGTTCTGACGCAATTCCGGGCGGAAAACCGCTTCACACTTTTCCTGGAATTGCTCTCAAGCGAACGCGCCGTGGCAGTGCTTGTATTTCTTGCCGGAGCCGCAGGGGCAGGTCTCGTTGCGGCCGATCTTGCCCCAGGTGGCGGGGTTGTTCGGGTCGCGATCCTCCGCCGCGACGATCGCATTGGATTCCTGGCGCACCAGGAGCGCCGTCTCGCCGCCCTGGAAGTCGTCCTCGCCAGTCGTGCCGTCGATATGGCTGCCGAACATGTCGGGCGCCTCGGGCGGCGGCGCTTCGGCGGCCTGGCGGACCAGCTCGACACGCATCAGCTGCGCGGTAACGGCCTGACGCAGATTGCCGAGCATGCCCTGGAACAGCTCGAAGGCTTCGCCCTTGTATTCCTGCAGCGGATCGCGCTGGGCGTAGCCGCGGAAGCCGACGACCGAACGCAGATGGTCGAGATTGACGATGTGCTCGCGCCAGAGGTGGTCCAGCGTCTGCAGCACCACCGAGCGCTCGACATAGCTCATCACGTCGGGGCCGAAACGCTCGGCGCGTTCCTTGGCGGCCGTCTCGGCGGCGGCGGTGATGCGCTCACGGATGTCGTCCTCGGCGATGCCTTCTTCCTTGGCCCACTCCTCGACCGGCAGGTCGAGGTTGAGGAACTCGGCAACCTCGGCCTTGAGGCCGGCGACGTTCCATTGCTCGGCATAGGCGTTTTCGGGAATGTTCTTGGCGACGATCTCCTCGATGACGCCGTCGCGCATCTCGGCGACCGTCTCCGACAGGCCTTCGCCGTCCATCAGCTCGATGCGCTGCTCGAACACCACCTTGCGCTGGTCGTTGGAGACGTCGTCATATTTCAACAGGTTCTTGCGGATGTCGAAGTTGCGCGCCTCGACCTTCTTCTGTGCCTTCTCCAGCGCCTTGTTGATCCAGGGATGGATGATCGCCTCGTCTTCCTTGAGGCCGAGTTTCTGCAGCATGCCGTCCATGCGCTCGGATCCGAAGATGCGCATCAGGTCATCCTGCAGCGACAGGAAGAATTTCGAGCGGCCAGGGTCGCCCTGGCGGCCGGAGCGGCCGCGAAGCTGGTTGTCGATGCGGCGCGATTCATGGCGTTCGGTGGCGAGCACGTAGAGGCCGCCGGCGGCGAGCGCCTTTTCCTTCAGGCGGGCGACGTCGTCGCGGATTGCCTTTTCCTTGGCTTCGCGCTCCGGCCCTTCCGGAAGGTCGCCGAGTTCCTCGGCGATGCGCATTTCGGCGTTGCCGCCGAGCTGGATGTCGGTGCCGCGGCCGGCCATGTTGGTGGCGATGGTGATGGCGCCGGGCTTGCCGGCCTGGGCGACGATGGCCGCCTCGCGCTCGTGGTGGCGGGCATTGAGCACTTCGAAACTCTTGAAGCCGTCCTTGCGCAGGCGCTCGGCGAGCTGCTCGGATTTCTCGATCGAGGTGGTGCCGACCAGGATCGGCTGGCCCTTGTCGCGCGCGTCCTTGATCTCCTTGACGATCGCCTTGTACTTCTCGTCGACGGTCCGGTAGACTTCGTCGTCCTCGTCCTTGCGCACGACCGGCAGGTTGGTCGGTATCTCGGTGACCTCGAGATTGTAGATGTTGCCGAACTCCTCGGCCTCGGTCAGCGCCGTGCCGGTCATGCCGGCGAGCTTGTCGTAGAGGCGGAAATAGTTCTGGAAGGTGACGGAGGCCAGCGTCTGGTTCTCCGGCTGGATCGCCACGTGCTCCTTGGCCTCGAGCGCCTGGTGCAGGCCTTCCGAATAGCGGCGGCCGGGCATCATGCGTCCGGTGAACTCGTCGATGATGACGATCTCGCCGTTGCGCACGATATAGTCCTTGTCGCGCTGGAACAGCTGGTGCGCCTTGAGCGCATTGTTGACATGGTGGACGATGGCGACGTTCTCGACGTCATAAAGCGACTCGCCCTTCAGAAGGCCGGCGTCGCGCAGCATGTTCTCGAGCTTCTCGGTGCCTTCCTCGGTGAAGATCGAGGTCTTCTGCTTCTCGTCGATCTCGTAGTCGGCCGGGCCGAGCTTGAGCATGAAGGCGTCGATGGTGTTGTACATCTCCGAACGGTCCTCGAGCGGACCGGAGATGATCAGCGGCGTGCGCGCCTCGTCGACCAGGATGGAATCGACTTCGTCGACGATGGCGTAGCTGTGACCGCGCTGCACCATCTGCGCGCGCTCGTATTTCATGTTGTCGCGCAGATAGTCGAAGCCGAGCTCGTTGTTGGTGGCGTAGGTGACGTCGGCGGCGTAGGCGGCGCGACGCTCCTCGTCGGAGAGACCGTGGACGATGACGCCGACGGTGAGGCCGAGGAACTTGTAGATGCGGCCCATCCATTCGGAGTCGCGGGTGGCGAGGTAGTCGTTGACGGTGACGACATGGACGCCCTTGCCGGCGAGCGCATTGAGATAGACGGGCAGGGTGCCGACCAGGGTCTTGCCCTCGCCGGTGCGCATCTCGGCGATGCCGCCATTGTGCAGCACCATGCCGCCGATCAGCTGCACGTCGAAAGGACGCAGGCCGAGCACGCGGCGCGCGGCCTCGCGCACAGTGGCGAAGGCCGGGATCAAGAGATCATCGAGCGAGGCGCCATTGGCGATATCCTGGCGGAACTTTTCCGTGCGGCCGCGAAGCTCGACGTCGGAAAGCGCCCGCATCTCGTTTTCCATGGCATTGATGGCCTCGACCCGCGGCCGGGTCGCCTTCACCCGGCGATCGTTGGAGGAGCCGAAAACCTTACGGGCGAGACCGCCGAGACTGACCATCCAATGGCCCTTTCGATAGCATTCTTAATCGTTGCGACAGGCACCGGGCGGCCCCATCAAATCCGCGTGAAACGCGGACAAACGCAAAAAGCGCCCGGAAAACGGTTCTGGACGCAAAGTCGTTGGACAGATAAGAGGGGGCTCAAACGATGTCAACGCCGCGCTGGTCCTGCCGACCGCGCCAAATTCCGCCACAATCTGGCCGATCTGAAGCCATTCAGCCCAAGCAATCCCCACCGGAGTTAATCTTGATGACCTTATCGTTCCGCCGTGCGTCGCTCGCCAGCCTTGGCCTGGCATTCGGACTGTCGGCTCTGTCGCTGTCGCCGCTGATGGCGCAGGAAACCGCCCCGGCCCAGCCGGCTGCCCCGGCCGCGGCCGCCAAGCCGGTCGATCCGAACGCCGTGGTCGCGACGATCAACGGCCAGCCGCTGACCGAGGCGGACCTTGGGCTTGCGGAAGGCGAGCTGTCGCAGCAGTTCCAGCAACTGCCGCCGGAACAGCGCCGCGCGGCCGCCCTTTCGGCGGCCATAGAGATCCGCGTCATGGCGGCCCAGGCGGTCGCCACCGGCCTCGACAAGGATGCCGACTTCCAGCGCCGCATGGCGTTCCTGCAGCAGCGCGCGCTGCATGGCGAGATGGTCGAGAAGGGCGTCGTCAACAAGGTGACCGACGCCGAGATTCGCGCCCGCTACGACCAGGAGATCGCCAACACGCCGCCGGTCAACGAGGTGCACGCCCGTCACATCCTCGTGAAGACCAAGGAAGAGGCAGAGGCGATCATCAAGCAGCTCGACGGCGGCGCCGATTTCCAGAAGCTTGCCAACGAGCACACCAGCGATCCGAGCGGCAAGTCCAACGGCGGCGATCTCGGCTGGTTCGGACCGGGGCAGATGGTTCCCGAGTTCGACAAGGCGGCGTTCGCGCTCGAGGTCGGCAAATACACCAAGGAGCCGGTGCAGTCGCAGTTCGGCTGGCACGTCATCAAGCTCGAGGACAAGCGCGCCAAGCAGCCGCCGGCCTTCGAGGAGGTCAAGGACCAGGCCAAGCAGGCCGTCATCCGCGACAAGTATTTCGCGCTGGTGAAGCAGCTGCGCGCCGACGCCAAGGTCGAGATCCCCGACGCCAACCTGAAGAAGGCGGTCGAGACGATCGAAAGCGGCAAGTAAGGCCCGCGACAGCTCATCAGTCTTGCGAAGGGCGCCGTTCGGCGCCCTTTTCGTTTGCGGCATGGAAACAAGCGTGTCGTGCCGGCAGCCCGAGCCCGGCGGCTCAGCGCTTGGCGGAAATGCCGGAGATCACATAGCGGACGGCAGTGCGCAGCGTCGCCTGGTCCTCGTCGAGCCGGTTGGTAAGAAGGTGCCTCCAGGCATAGGAGGCGATGAGGTCGGCGACGATGCCGGCATCGACTTCGGGCGCGACCTCGCCGCGCGCCTTGGCGCGCTCGATCACCTGGCCGGTGTGGGCGCGGCGTCCGGTCGCGTAGCCGGCCAGGGCCGCCGCAGCGTGGCTATCCGACTGCGCCTCGGCGATCAGCGATCTGAACACATTGCCCGACGCTGTCAGGCGCCAGTGCGCGAACAGGTTCTTCAGGAAGCCGACAAGATCGTCCTCGAGATTGCCGGTGTCGGGGACGTCGACCCGCTTCTGCCGCTGGTAGACGTCGAGCAGCAGGGCGGCCTTGCTCGGCCACCAGCGATAGATGGTCGGCTTGCCGGCCCGCGCCCGGCGCGCCACCGCCTCGATCGAGAAGCCGGAATAGCCGGCCTCCGCCAGCACCGCCTCGGCGGCGTCGAGAATGGCGTCGGCGCTGTCGGGATTGCGCCTGGCGCCGATCGATTTGCGCCCGGTTCCGGCGGCCTCGCCCATCTGCCTTGTCCTTGCCGATATGTCTTGCCCGCAGGATACAAGGCTTCTCGGTGAAACGATACGGCCCGTTCCGGGGCCTCCCCAAATGCGCGGCCTTGCAGGCGTGCGGAGCGGGTTGGCGCGGCCGGCAGGAGCGACGAAAACGCCCTTGCGCCGGCGCGTCGTATCGGGCAAACCGGCCTTCCCCAGCGTTTCCGCCGCCCGAGGTCCTCATGTCCGCAACGATTTCGCCGCTCGCGCCGAAGAAATATCCAAAAATGCCCGCGATCGAGGGCGTGCGCATCGCCACCGCCGAGGCGGGGATCAAATACAAGAACCGCACCGACCTCCTGGCCATGGTCTTCGATCCGGGCACCGCCGTCGCCGGGGTGTTCACCAAGTCGAAATGCCCGTCGGCGCCGGTCGATTTCTGCCGGCAGAACCTCGGCGCCGGCAAGGCGCGCGTGCTGGTGGTCAATTCCGGCAACGCCAATGCCTTCACCGGCAAGAAGGGCCGCGCTTCAACGGCGCTGACCGGCGAGGCGGCGGCCAAGGCCGCCGGATGCGCCACTAGCGAGGTGTTCCTGGCCTCCACCGGCGTCATCGGCGAGCCGCTCGACACGGCCAGGTTCAGCCATCTGCTCGCCGGGCTGGTCAAGGACGGCAAGCCCGACCTGTGGACCGAGGCGGCCAAGGCCATCATGACGACCGACACCTATCCGAAGGTGGCGACGGCGACGGTGAAGCTCGGCGACGCCAACGTCACCATCAACGGCATCGCCAAGGGCGCCGGCATGATCGCGCCCGACATGGCGACCATGCTCTCCTTCATCGCCACCGACGCGCCGATCGCCGCACCCGTGCTGCAGGATCTGTTGTCGCGCGGCACCGCCAAGACCTTCAACGCGGTCACCGTCGACAGCGACACCTCGACCAGCGACACGCTGCTGCTGTTTGCCACCGGCGCCGCTGCCAAGCGCGGCGCGCCCGCGATCAGCGATGCCAAGGACGCGCGGCTCGGCGCGTTCCGCCGTGCGCTCGGCAAGGTGCTGAAGACGCTGGCGCTGCAGGTGGTGCGCGACGGCGAGGGCGCGCGCAAGCAGGTCGAAGTCACCGTCACCGGCGCCAAGTCGGCCCGTTCGGCCAAGCGCATCGCGCTGTCGATCGCCAATTCGCCGCTGGTCAAGACGGCCGTCGCCGGCGAGGACGCCAATTGGGGCCGCGTCGTCATGGCGGTCGGCAAGGCCGGCGAACCCGCCGACCGCGACCTTTTGTCGATCTGGTTCGGCGACAACAGGCTGGCGCATGAGGGCGAGCGCGATCCGGCTTATTCCGAGGAAGCGACCTCGGCCTATATGAAGCGCGACGATATCCGCATCCGCGCCGATATCGGCATCGGCCGCGGCAAGGCGACGGTGTGGACGTGCGACCTCACCAAGGAATATGTCGCCATCAACGGCGATTACCGGAGCTGAGGGCGTTGGTGTCCAGACATCCGGCAAGCATGCTCGCGACCGTGCGCCGCTACGAGGCGGCCGGTTTCCGCGCCTGGCCGGCGGCCGCCGTCCATTATGACGGCACCTGGGTGGTACGGCTGACGGCCGGGCATCCGGCCAAGCGGCTGAACTCGGTCAATCCGCTCGACCCCGGCGACACCCAGCACATCGCCGAGCGCATCGGCCGCGCCAGCCGGCGTTTCGACGCCTATGGCCGGCCGCTGACGTTCCGAATATCGCCGCTGTCAGGCCCTGTCCTTTCCAAACATCTCGACGGCGAAGGCTGGAGCAGATTCGACGAATCCCTGGTGATGCGGCTGCCGCTGGCCGACGCCCGGCTCGACACCGCCATGGACCAGATTCCGCTGAAAGACATCAGCCGCTTCATCGGCGCGTCGCTGAAGGTCAGCGGCTCGGACGTGTCGCTCAGGCCAGGCCTGTCGGAGATCATCGGCGCCATCCAGCCCGAGGCCGGGCTGTTCGCGCTCGAGGACGGCAACGAGCCGCTGGCGACGCTGATCTGTGTCCATGACGGCGACCTCGCCGGATTGTTCGAGATCGCCACCGACAGATCGGTGCGCAACCAAGGCCACGGCCGCAACCTTATCCTGTCGGCGCTGAAATGGGCGCGGCTGCGCGGCGCGCGGGAGGCCTGGCTGCAGGTCGAGGCCGGCAACGCGCCGGCGCTGGGGCTCTACCGGTCGCTGGGCTTCGAGGAGGTCTACCGCTACCACTATCGTCGGCCGCCCGGCGCATGAGCGAGGTCAAGCCACCCGGCAAGCGCCTGCTTCTCGTCGCCGCCTGCGCGCTGGTCGATGCGGATGGTCGCGTGCTCCTGGCGCAGCGCCCCGAAGGCAAGCAGCTCGCCGGCCTGTGGGAATTCCCGGGCGGCAAGGTCGAGCCCGGTGAAACACCTGAGGAGTGCCTGATCCGGGAGCTCCAGGAGGAACTCGGCATCGAAACGGACATCCCCTGTCTCGCGCCGCTCACCTTCGCCAGCCACAGCTACGATGATTTTCACCTGCTGATGCCGCTCTTCGTCTGCCGCCGCTTCCGCGGAATCGCGCAGCCAAGGGAAGGGCAGGGGCTGAAATGGGTGCGGCCGCGCCAGATGCGCGACTATCCGATGCCGCCGGCCGACGCGCCGCTGATCCAGTTCCTCATCGATCTCCTGTGAGCGCCTGGGCGCTGGTTTTAGCCAGCGTTAATGGAAGATTTATCCCGGTGTGGAAAATTGAGGCAAAGCCGGGTCCCGGCCGATTCGCGTGGGGAGCGATTGCATGAGCCTCGACAAAGACTGGGACTCGATCCGGCCGGAGCGCGGCTTTCGCGCCGCCGATGCCGGTATGGGCATATTGCGCATCACGCTTCTGTTCGGCTCGGCCGCGGTGGCGCTCGCCTTGATCGCCGCGCCTTTGCTCGACAGCCAGACCCGGTCAGCCCGCGACGGTTTTGCCGGCGTCGACACGATGAGCACCGGTACGATCGGCCATCGCGACACCTATACGCTGCGCCGCAGCGTCTTGCAGCCTCTGCCCAGTTCGGTCTGCGTGATCCGCAGCGACGGCTCGCGCAGCGGGGAGTGTTGATATAGTTAACAAATTTCCGAGAAACGACCCGTTTCACCGCCTGTTAAGCTTTTGCCGTTAACCTTTCTTAACAGGTAGGAGCTATGGTCCTGGCAAGAGGGATCGATGACCATGAAAAAGCTTCTGCAACAGTTCGTCCACGACGAGAGAGGCGCGACAGCCATTGAATAT
>NZ_RZOF01000172.1:0-12931 GCF_003998955.1 Mesorhizobium sp. M4B.F.Ca.ET.017.02.2.1
AGCGGGGCGTTAGACTAAGCCGCAGCAGGAGGCGCCAAGAAAATGAAGAAATCATTCATTCTTGTTCTGGCCTTTATTAGCGCTGTCGCAAGTACGGTAACTTTCAGCGCAGTCGCCCAGGAACGCGACGTTGGCCCGAACTGCACGCAGTGGAACTCCTATCGCGTCCTCTTCAAGAAGGGCGACGGCAAGATAGCGGAGGATTCCGCCAACGCGTTGAAGGCTTTCATCAAGGACGCCGGGAAGGATTGCGGCTACAGGCTCTATGCGACGGCGAGCAAAGAAGGTGGCTACGACAAGGCTGACGGCATTGCCGGCCGCAGGCTGAACGCGACCAGCGACTTCCTCAAGGTACAAGGCGTCAAGCCGGAAATGGTGCTGGCGCTCTCGCATTGGGTCGACGACAGCGCCACAAACACGAACACGGCGCGGAGCGCGATCGTCTACACCTTGCCGAAGCAAGGCATATCGTGCCGGCAATATGAGAGACGCGCAGCTGTCCAGGTCCATCTGTTTTTCGACAGCCAGTCCTCTGTGATTTCATCGCGGATCAAGAATGACCTCGAGAAGTTCGCCGCGAGCATCAAGGACTCGCGCTGCAACGTCGAACTGACGGCCTTGGCGGCCAAGGAATTCAAAGGCGCCAATGCCGTAAAGACAAACAAGGCACTGGCCAGGCAGCGCTTGAAAGTGATCGTGGACATCCTGACCGCGGCTGGGATCGACGGTGACCGGCTCATCGACACGAACGTCGAATATGTTGGCGACAGCAAGCCGAACGTCGCCAGGAATCGCCTGGCGATCGCCTCGCTGATGTAGCGGCTCGCCGAGCCCTTCCGGGATCTTCAGCCGCGGATCGCTCGGCAGCGACGTCAACCCGGCTGCAGTTGCAGGCGCCCGTTGCGGGCCATCAGCCAGCGCAGGCCGCAAGCCAACACGACGTTGAGCAGCGCAAGCGCACCGAGAACGGCGAGCGTGCCTTGCGCTCCCGTACATTGCATCAGCAGCGCGCCGAGCGAAGGGGCGGCCGACTGGGCGATCAGGCTCGGCATCGCGAGGCGGCCCATCAGTTTCGCGTAGCCCGACGGCCCGAACAGAGCGAGCGGCAAGGTGCCGCGCGCGATCGATTCAAGACCGATGCCGGCGCCGTAGAAGCCGAGCGCCACCGGCATGGCCGGCATGCCGGTCCAGAGCGCCAGGACGCCGATGGCGACAAAGCTCGCCGAGACGAGCTTGGTCCAGATCGGATGATGGTAGCGCGCGATCATCATCTCGACGGCGCGCGCCGTCACCTGCGAAGGACCCACAAGGGCGCCAAGACCAACAGCGGCGGCGAGCGCCAGACCGCCGGCCTGCAGGATCGACAGCAGATGCACCGAGAGCGTCGAGGAGATCACCGCCGCGAGCGTGATGGTGGTGGCGAGCAAGGCCATGACGGGGAAGGATGGATTGCCTGCCGTTGCGGCGACGTTGCGGTCGATTTCGGATACGGCGCCGCGTTGCGGCGCCCGGCGCGGGAGCAGGGTGAGATAGAGCGGCAGCGCGATGAGGAGCTGCACAGCGGCATAGGCAAGGCAGGCGCCGCGCCAGCCGATCGCGGCCATCAGGAAGGCCGAGATCGGCCAGCAGACGGTGCTGGCGAAGCCGCCGAACAGGGTCAGCGTGGTGATGGCCGAACGCGCGCCGCCGCCATAGAGGCGGCCAAGCGTGGCGAAGGCCGCGTCATAGAGCCCTGCCCCCATGCCGAGCCCGATCACCAGCCAGGCGGCGATATAGGCGGCAAGCGAAGGCGCCATCGCCAGGCCGATCTGGCCGGCGCCGATGCAAACGGCGCTGAAGGCTAGCACATTGCGGCCGCCATGGCGCTCGATCGAGGAGCCGACGCGCGGCGAGATCAGGCCGGCGACCATAAGCCCGAGCGACAGGCCGCCGACCACCCATGCCAGCGGCCAGCCGGTGTCGCGGGCCACCGCCGGCGCGATAACCGCCGGCAGATAGTAGGACGAGCCCCAGGCCATGATCTGCGTCAGGCCGAGCACGGTGATGATCGTGCCGCGGCCGCGCATGCCCGCCGGGGTGCTCATGCGGCGACGCCGCAGCCGCAACCGCCCTTGCCGGCGGCTTTCGCCTCGGCGTCGGCGACGCAGCAGGCATCCGCAACTTGCGGGGCTGGGCCGCCGCAGCAGCCAGCGGACACGTCGTCGGTTGCAGCGAGCGCTGCCGGCACCGTGCAGACCCCGGTTTGCGGCAGCACCAGTTGCACCGCATCGGCGGAGGCCATGTCGCCTGCCAATGCGGCCGCGACAGAGCGCACCTGCTCGTAGCCGGTCAGCAGCAGGAAGGTCGGCGCACGGCCATAGCTCTTGATGCCGACGGTGTAGAAGCCAGGCTCGGGATGACTGAGTTCGCGGTGTCCGTGCGGAGGCACGTCGCCGCAGGAATGCTCGTTGGGATCGATCAGCGGCCCCAATGCCTTGACGCCTTCCAGCCATGGATCGAGGTCGAGCCGCAACTCCCTGGCCAGGCCGAGATCGGGCCGCTGGCCGGTCGCGGCGATGATGCGGTCGACAGGGCCGATGCGCTGCAAACCGTCCGCCGTCTCGCCCTCGACAAACAGGCGGCCGCCCTCCCCGCGAATTGCCGTCGTGGCAAACCCTGTGACCAGTCGGACGCGGCCGCTCTCGGCTAGGTCCCGGACGTCGGATCCAAGTTCACCGCGAGCCGGCAAGGCATCCAGATCCCCGCCGCCATAGATGCGTACGAGATCGGTGCCGCGCGTCGTCCAGATGAAGGCCGTTCCCGGCTCGTCATCCGCCAGCCTGGCAAGGTCGAGCAAGGCATTGGCGGCCGAATGGCCGGAACCTGCGACCAAAGTGGTACGGCCGGCGTAAAGGGTTCGCTCCCGGCCGAGAATGTCGGGAATGCCGTAGGCGATGCTGTCGGCGAATTTCGCCTCGCCCTCCGCGGCGATGCCGCCGGCACCGAGCGGATTGGGCGTGCGCCATGTGCCGGAGGCATCGATGACGGCGCGGGCGCTGTCGCGCCTGATGCCGCCGGTGGTTTCGACCACCAGCATGAAGGGACGCGCCTCGCGCTCCTTGCCGCGCACCTTGTCGGCGCCCCAGCGCGAGATGCCGGTGACGCGGGCACCGGTTTCGATCACCGATGACAGTTGCGGCAGTTTCGTGAGCGGCTCAAGATAGAGATCGACAAGCTCATTGGCTGTGGGAAACGCTTCGGGGTCGGGCATGTCCCAGGCAGTCGCTTCGAGCAGCTTTCTCGCCGCCTGGTCGACGCAATAGCGCCACGGCGTGAAAACGCGGACATGGCCCCAATCCCTGAGGTTGGAGCCTGCTTCGTCGCCCGCCTCGTAAAGCTTTACCGGCACACCCTGCTCCTGCAGGTGGACGGTCGCCGCCAGGCCGACAGGGCCGGCGCCGATGACGGCGACTGGGAGATCGTTCTGCTCGCTCATGCTTTCACCTTCCGTAATTCCGGGAGTATCGAAATAGCAGGCAAAAAATTATGCCGCCGCCTCTCCCGTTACGGGGTTGCAGGCGGCGTCAGCGCAGCATTCGTCAGCGAGGAAGCCAATCAGATCGCGCATTATCGGATAGTTGGCGCGGCAGATCAGCGTCGTCGCCTGCCGCTCCTGGCTCACCAGCCCGGTCAGGATCAGCCGGTGCAGATGATGCGACAGCGTCGAAGCGGCAATGCCCAGGTTCTCCTGCAGGTAGCCGACCGGCCTGCCGGCCTCACCTGCCCTGACCAGGATGCGATAGAGGTTCAGCCGCGTCGGATTGCCGAGCGCTTCCAGCTGCTTTGCCGCTTGTTCGAGTTTCATGGAAATAGTGATACACCCAAGACAAACGGTCGTCAAACTACATTTCGATGAAATTCGAAATAGACCTCAACCAGCCCGCTTGCCGTCGGCGTCGATCACCACCTCGCCATCCTCCTTGGTGAAGGGGCCGATATCCGGATTGGGCAGGATGTCGAGCACCGCTTCCGACGGCCGCGCCAATATCGTGCCCTTCGGCGTCACCACGATCGGGCGGTTGATCAGGATTGTATGCGCCAGCATGAAATCGAGGATATCGTCGTCGCTCCATTTCGGATTGGCGAGGTCGAGTTCGGCGTAGGGCGTGCCCTTCTCGCGCAGCAGCTGGCGGGGCGTCATCGCCATGGCGGCGATCAGTTCGACGAGCTTTTCGCGCGAAGGCGGCGTCTTCAGATACTCGACGACCTCCGGCTCCTCGCCCGACTGGCGGATGATGGCCAGCGTGTTGCGCGAGGTGCCGCAGGCGGGGTTGTGATAGATAGTGATGCTCATTCGGCGGGCCTCGGTGCGGGGTTGGATTGAGGATCGGCAAGCAGCCAGCCGGCGAGCGCCAAGGCGAGCAGCGTGCCGGCCAATTCAGCCACGATGAAGGCCGGGACATCGTGCGGCCGGATGCCGGCAAAGGTGTTGGAGAAGGCGCGTGCAACGGCCACTGCCGGATTGGCAAAGGAGGTCGAGGCGGTGAACCAATAGGCGGCGGTGATGTAGAGCCCGACCAGCCAAGGGATGGCATCGCCACGGAAGCGCAGGCCAGCCAAGATGGTGAAGACCAGCCCGAAACTCGCGACTAGCTCGGCGATCCACTGCCCTGCCCCGCTGCGCACCGTCGTGGACAGCTCCACCAGAGGCAAGCCGAACATGGCATGCGCAACGAACGTGCCGGCGAGGCCGCCGAGCAACTGGGCCGCGACATAGCAAAGTGCGGCATGCCAGCCGATCTCGCGCCTCAGGCCAAACACCAGCGTCACAGCCGGATTGAAGTGAGCCCCTGAGATCGGGCCGAGGATGGTGATCAGCACCACCAGGATGGCGCCCGTCGGGAGCGTGTTGCCGAGCAGGGAAAGCGCGACGTCGTCGGTGAGACGATCGGCCATGATGCCCGAGCCGACGACGGCAGCGACCAGCATCGCGGTGCCGAGCGCCTCGGCAACGAGACGGCGGGGAAGATCGACAATCATGTGCGGATCCGCATGTCTTGTAGTGCTAGCATTTGCAGCTCACGGCCTGGAGTGCCGGCTGGCAGAGCTGCGGCGCGCCGTTGCAGCAATCCTCCATCAGATAGGCGAGCAGGTCGCGGAAGCCGGTCATGTCGGCGACATAGCGGATTGTGCGCCCCTCGCGGCTGGCGTTGGCCAGTCCGGCATGGTCGAGCACCTTCAGATGCGCAGACATGGTGTTCTGGACGATGCCGAGCCGCGCGGCGATCTCACCGGCCGGCAGGCCGCCCGCCCCGGTCTTCACCAGCAAGCGGAAAACCTCCAGGCGGGTGTCCTGGCCGAGCGCCGCCAATGCCCGAAGGGCCGCTTCCTTATCCATGCACATATCCGAAAATCTGGATTTAAGGATGCTTATCTTCACCGTGTGACAGTTGCATGACAGCCACGCGAACGTTGACAGGTTGATCGCATTTGACTGGCGCCGCGGCGGTCCGCGGCTGGAACGCGGCCTGCTTTGCGCTAAGGATGCACCATTGATCGACGGATGAGAATCATGACTGGCGACCTGAGCAGGACCGTGCGGTTGGTGGCGATCCTGAACCTTGCCTATTTCGGGATAGAATTTGCGATTGCCGTCCGGATCGGGTCCGTATCGCTATTTGCCGACAGCATCGATTTTCTGGAGGATGCGTCGATCAATCTCCTGATCCTGGTCGGGCTGGGTTGGGCGGCCCGCAATCGGGCGCGGCTTGGAATGCTGCTCGCCGGCGTACTCCTGGTCCCGGCTTTGGCCACGCTATGGACCGCATGGCAAAAGCTCCATTTTCCGGTTCCGCCCTCGCCCGTACCACTCACTCTCACGGCGATGGGTGCGATCCTCGTGAACCTGTCATGCGCACTCATGCTCGCGCGTTATCGCCATCATGGAGGAAGCCTCTCCCGTGCGGCGTTCCTGTCGGCGCGCAACGATGTCCTTGCCAACGTAGCGATCATCGCTGCCGGTCTGGTCACGGCATTCCTGTGGAATTCGGCCTGGCCCGATATCATCGTCGGGCTTGCCATCGCTGTCTTGAACGCCGATGCCGCCCGCGAGGTTTTCAGTGCCGCGAGGCGCGAGCAGGCCGAAAGTTGAATCCGACATGACACATTCAGGCGGCCTGGTTGTGATGCCTCTTCCCCGAAAATCGCGCCGGGCACGGCAATGGAACTCAGAACGTATCGAAGCGACGCTCCACCTCGCGCGCGAACACTTCCCGCTTTTCGTCCGATATGCTGTGAACGGAGTATCGCGACAGGTACAGATGCCGCACGCCCCGGCCGCACATGGTCTTCAGGCCGCGCAGCAGCACCTTCTTTCCGGGGTTCTGCATATAGAGTTGGGTGTACCACCACGGCGACCCGCATGTGGTGACCACGCCCATGCGGCGGATATTGAGCAGCGAAGGCTTGATCAGGCCGTCATCGGGCGGCACCTCGTAAGCGATGCCTGGGCGCCATACGCGATCGAAATAGCCTTTCAGTATGGCGGGCATGCCCGACCACCAGGTCGGAAAGCAGAAGACGCATGCCTCTGCCCATAACAGCGCATCGACATAGACCTGCAGATCCTTCGGCACCTGGGAGGGATCGTAATGGCCACGCCATTCCTCGGGCAGCATCGCCGGATTGAAACCCATCTTGTACAGGTCGAAGTCGATGACTTCGTCGCCTCTCGCCTTGAGCGTCTTGACGATGCGCTGGTGAAGCGACGCCAAATAGCTGTCAGCCGCCGGGTGCGCGTAGAGTACGTTGACCTTCATCGGATGACGCCCTCAAGCCTTCCACCCCGAAGGTACTAGTCGAAGCTAATAGGCTTGCCTAGCTGCCGGCACGCCCTTGCGGTTGGCGTCATCCTTGCCGCTTCGGCTAGGCCACGCAGATCCCCGGCACCGCGACCTTCTCGAACAGATGCGGCGACGCGACGGCCGAGGACGGATAGGCCGAGATCTTCGCCCTGAACTGCGGATGCGTGAAGGCGGCGCGGAAGGCGGCGGTCGATTCCCACACGGCATAGTTCAGGTAGGTCGGGCTGTCGCCGATCGCGCGGTGAAGCTGGGTCGAGATGAAGCCCGGCTGCTGCTTCATGAACACGGCGTCGTCCTGCCAGACGTCGAGGAAGGTTTGCTCGTCGGCCTTGTCGAGCGTGAAGACGTTCACCAGCACGACGGCGGTGGCATCGATGGCGACCTGGCGGTCGATCGGGAAAGCGGGGTCGAGGGGACGCATATGGGTCATGAGGGTTTCCTTCAATTGGTGTTATGATGTCAATCTGTTACGATGCCTACATATGCATTTGACAACATGATGTCAATATCGATACAAGGTGACAAATGCCCAGCACGAAACGAACACCGCCCGGCAAGGCCTTGAGCGACCTCATCCTCGACCTGTTCAGGCTGAACAGCCGCATCAGCGCGGCCGGCGACAGGCTGGTCGCCAATCTCGGCCTGACCAGCGCTCGCTGGCAGGTGCTGGGCGCCATCGTCGCCGCCGCGCATCCGCAGCCGGTGGCGTGGCTGGCGCGGGATCTCGGCGCAAACCGCCAGAACGTGCAGCGCATCGTTAACGATCTCGAGGGCGAAGGGCTGGTCGCCTTCAAGGCCAACCCACATCACCGGCGGGCGCAGCTTGTCGTGCTGGCCGACAAGGGGCGTGCAGCCTACGACGCGGCCATGCGCCTGCAGGCCCCCTGGATCAACAACCTCGCCGACGGGCTTTCGGTCGAGGACATCAACACCATGCACGGCGTGATCACGGCGCTGCGCAAAAAACTGGAAGGCAACGACGACGCTGAAGAGCAGAGCTGACCGCTGCGGAACGGTGGCTGTTCCATCCACTTGCTGAGCGCTGTCCCGATGCTGGCGCTGGTCGCTTCCCGGGATCGCCGGCTTTGGACGACCCGAGCCGGCTGACGATACAGGCGCGGCTCCGTTGCCAAGCGCGCCGATTTCGCGCAACGGTTCCGCCAACCGCAATCACCGCCGTGGGCTTGCCGATGCCAATGTCCCGTGCCCGATAGCACTGTCCTCGTCACCGGAGCGCGCGCGCCGGTGGCGCTGCATCTGGCGCGGCTGCTGCATGGCGCCGGGCGACGCGTAATCCTGGCCGACACCCCTGCCCGGCCGATCGCCGCCGCCAGCATAGCCTGCGCGCTCTATCGCCGCCTGCCGCCGCCGCGCTTCGAGCCGGCGGCCCATGCCGAGGCCGTCGAGGCGCTGGTGCGCGCCGAAGGGATTGGCCTGGTCATCCCGACCTGCGAGGAGGTTTTTCATCTGGCGCTCGCCTGGCGCGGCCGCGCGATCCCGGCGCGTCTGCTCGCCCCCGGTATCGAGCTGCTTGCCGAGGTCCACAACAAGCATGCCTTCATCCGGCTGGCCGAACGGCTTGGCCTCGCCGTGCCGCAAACGACGCTGCTGCAATCCAGAGCCGATCTGGAAGCGGTGCGCGGCCGCGCGCGCGAACTGGTGTTCAAACCGGTATGGTCGCGCTTCGCCAGCCAGGTGCTTTTGCGCCCCTCGCCCGACGAACTCGATGCCGTCACCCCCTCGCTCGCCATGCCCTGGGTAGCGCAGCATTTCGTGACGGGCGAGGAGATCAGCGCCTATGCGGTGGCGCGCGAGGGCAAGCTCAAGGCGTTCGCCCTCTATCGCTCGCTCTACCGTGCCGGCAAGGGCGCCGGCATCTTCTTCGAACGCATCGAGGATGCGTGGGCGCGCGAGCTGGTCGAGCGCATCGCCGGTGGCACGTCATGGACCGGGCAAATCTCCTTCGACCTGATGCGGCAGGTGGACGGAACAGTGCTGCCGCTGGAGTGCAACCCGCGCGCCGTCAGCGGCCTGCATTTCTTCCGCGATCCGGCGCGCTTCGCAGGCGCCGTGCTGGGAGACGGGCCCGAGGTCAGACCCGATGTCACCGCGCCCCAGACAGTGCGGCTCGCCATGTGGATCTACGGGCTGCCGGCGGCCTTGCGCTCCGGTGGCCTCGGCCGCTTCAGCAAAGCGATGCGCGGTGCGGAGGAACTGCTCGACTGGCCCGGCGATCCTGCACCGGTCAAGGCGCAGTGGCCGGCGCTGGCCGAGATCGCCGGCATCGCGCTTCGAGAACGCATCGGCCTGCAGGCGGCGTCAACGCGCGACATCGAGTGGAACGGGCCTGAGGAGCTCTTCTGAGGTCCGGCGCGAAGGAACGACACGCCGAGTTCTCCAATGCACCGTCTAAAGCTCGATCTGGTGCACGCGCGGCTCTTCCGCTGCCGGGGGCAGTTCGCCCGCGATGATCGCGGCGATGTCTCGGCGCAGGAAATCGAGCGGCCCGATCACCGGCAGCGCTGGCGGGGCAAAACGGGCGTTGTCACTCGCCGATTTCAGCACGCGGCGATCCTGCTGCAACGCGATGTTGAACAACGGTTTGAAGGCAAGCGCCTTGATCCCGCCGAGCCAGCCCTGGCGCGGGCCGATCAGCCAGCCGACGCCCTCGACGGTGCGCGCGTCGGCCTGGCGCAGATGGAAGGTGGTGGCGAGCGCGAGCCCATCCTTGCCCCAATATTCGAGTTCGGCGATGCCGGGGTAACGGAAGCGGCCGATGGTTTTCGCGCGCTCGCCTTCCAATAGCCGGCTGATCAGCCCCTGCTGTCGATCCTCGCCGGTGTAGCAAGCCTCGACCCAGCCCTCACCGCCTGTCACTTCGACGCGCACGAGATGGCGCTTCGAACCCAGGCCGCGCAGCAGGCCCTTGTGGGTGAAGTGGGTGTGGGTGGCATCGAGGATGTTTTCGGCCGCGTCGATCACCGTCGACTGCGTCGAGCTGCGCACCCGCCGCACGACGACGTTCTTGCCCTGCATGCAATGGAGATAGGGTTCGGCCTCGGGCGTGCCCGACGAGACGAAGACGACGCCGTCGCGCACGATGGCGCCAAAGCGGCGCACCCGGTAATGCGGCATCTCGCCGACATGACCGGGGATGGCGGTGCAGCGTCCTTCCCCGTCATAGCGCCAGCCGTGATAGGGGCACTCGATCTCGCCGCCGACGAGCTTGCCGGTCGACAGTTCGACCAGCCGGTGCGGGCAGCGGTCGCACAGCGCCGCCATGCCTTGCGCCGAGCGGAACAGCACCAGCGGCTGGCCGTCGAACAGGATGCGCTTCGGCTTGCCCCTGATGTCGCTCGACAGCGCCACGGCCTGCCAGTGATCCTTCCGCTTTTGGCGCTCGCTCAAAGTTCGAACCTCCTGAGCAGGGGAATGCCTACCCGCGCCAGCACGGTTTCCATGACGCGGATCGCCACGCGTTGGCGACGCGGCAGATGACCGGCATAGACGGCGTTGTATTCGATCGCCGCGACGGCGCCGCGCCGTCGCTTGAAGCTTGCGGCCCCGGCGCTCATGTTGAAGAACAGGCCGCGCGCCGTGGCATGGTCCTGCGCCATCGCCATCACCATGCGATAGAGGCCCTCCGCTATCGGCAGCCCGGTGTCGTAGCCGACGATCGGCTGGGTCAGCGTGCCGCCGTTCTCGAACAGGCCGGTGACGGCGACGAGTTCGCCGCCCGGCCGACGCAGCCCGACCAGGCTGAGAACGCCGCGCCGGTGCATCTCGGCGATGTAGCGAGCGGTGTAGTGCGGGTTGAGCGGCGTGTATTTTTCCAGATAGAGCATGCTGTAGAGCTGTTCCGCGCGCGCATAGTCGGCTTCGCTGAAATCGGCACCGCCGACGCGCTTGAAGGGCGTGCTGCCGAGCCGCTTGCGGTCGCGCTTCATGTCGTTGCTCATGGCCGGCGCCGAACCGCGGTCGGCGAAGATGTAGATCTGGCGCGCCGCCAGCATGCGAAAGCCTTCCGCCTTCAGCGCCGCGATGGTGGCCGGGTCGGCGATCTCGTTCAGCGAACGGATGACGATGGCGCGGTCCGGGAAGCGCACCGCAAGGTCGGCACGCAAGGCGGCGATTGCGGCACGGTCGAGCAGCGGCACCGGATTGGTCGAAAAGAGCCAGTTGTTGAGCTGAACCTGATGGTCGAGGCCGCTTGCGCGCACCAGCGGCGCGCAGGCGCCGATCAGCGCTTTGAGCGAACGCCGCAGCGACGGGTGCGCGATGAAGTTGCGCGTCTCGTCGACGGCATAGTCGATATAGGCGCCGGACGGGCAGCAGATGTAGCAGTTGGGCGCGTCGCTGGTGTCGTTCAGGGTCAGCGGGAAGGTGCGGCCGGCGACCTCCACGCTTTCGACCGACGTGGTAAGGTTGGAAACGAGATCGCGTACCGGCACGTCGTTGAAGAGCCGGACGAAAGCCTCGACCTTGCCGGGGCTGTTCTGGACTCGGTCCGCCTGCTGAAGCGGTCTCTCCATCATGGCGGCCGGGCTCACGGCGCCACTCCCAGCCGGCATTCGACGCGGCGCAATTTGCGGCCGGTCTCCAGCGGCAGGGGCGCCCGCACCAGATCGACCGTCGCCATCGCCTTGCGCGCCGCAAGCAGCGCGAGCACCGCCTGATGCGCGGCAGTCGCCGCCTCGTCGGCGAGATCCGGCGCGAGCCTCAGCTCAATGGCATCGGTCGCCGACTGCACCAGCCGGAAATCGTCGATGCGACGGTCGGCCTTGAGCACCGCATTGCGCAGTATGTCGGGGGTGAGCAGGACCTGGCCAGCGACCGATTCCAGCCGGAAGACGTCGTCCATGCGGCCAACGACCTCGTCGACGCAGCGCAGCGGCGAACCGCATTTGCAAGGCTGCTCAGAGAGCCGCAACAGGTCGTTCATCCGGTATCGCGCCATGATCTGGGTCTGACGGCGGAAGGCGGTGACCAGCGGCGTCACCAGCCCGTCGCCGGCCGGCTCGAATTCGAAGAACACCGAATCCTCGGCGAGATGCAGGCCGCCCTGCCGGCAGGTCACCGCGAACAGGCCCTCCGTCGCCATGTAGATCTGGTCGAGCGGCAGCCGGAAGAAATTTTCGATAACCGGACGGTCGACCGGATCGAGCGTCTCGGCGGCCGAGAAGACGCGTTGCGGCGAGAGCCGAAAGCCCGACGTCGCGAAATGCCGCAACATCTTCGGCGGCGCGATGATCACCGTTGGCCGAAAGTCCTCGAGCGTCGCGCGCCAATGTTCCGGGCCGAGCGTCAGGTCGAAGAAGCGCAGGTCGATGCGCCGCGATTTGCGCGCGCTGTCGTACAGTCCCGTGTTCTGCGGCAGGATGACGGCGACGCGCATGCCGCGCCACAGAAGATCGGGTGCCGCCTTGGCGAGGATCGTACCCAGCCAGCGGTATTTTTCCGCCTCGGAGATGACGAACAGGCCGCGATTGCCGGACGTACCGGTACTCGCGCCAACCGTCAGGTCGCCGAGGCGGCCGTCGGCGGAAGCGGCGGCCCAGGCATCGCGGGCCGATACGCCGCCGATATTGAAGCGCTCGAAATTCGCCATCAGCAGCGCCTTGTCGGTCACAGGCAGGTCGCCGAGCTGTCGCGGCGCCCGGCCATAGAACGGCGCCAGCGGCAGGTCGTGGTCGAGCCAACGACGCAGGGTGGCCGCTTGCCAGCGCTCGAAGGCCGGCCGGCTTTTGCGCGAAACCCAGCGCGTCAGCACGAAGGAACCGATGGCTTCCGCGAGCCCGTTCATCCGGCCACCGCCGGCAGATCGTGCGCGCTCAGGTCGTACTGCGTCATCGCGGGGTCGTGGCAGAGCATCACCTGTCCACCCGTCGCCTGGAAGCGACGCAGCATCTCGCAGGTCGGGCCGATGGCGGCAACGTCCTCGGCGATGAGGCTGGAGGGAAAGCCGGGGGCGCGCTTCGGATCGAGTGCGGCGAGCAGCCATTGCGCGTCGACGGCATAGAGCAGCGGCCGCTCCAGCCCGGCGAACAAAAGGCCGAACTGGCCGTCGGCATGGCCGGGCAGATCGACCG
>NZ_RZOF01000173.1:0-12889 GCF_003998955.1 Mesorhizobium sp. M4B.F.Ca.ET.017.02.2.1
GTATAGTATTTGTGGGTGAAGGCGACCTGCTTCTTGCGTTCCTCGGTGATGCTCATCGAGGCGATGATGGCGTCGAATTTCTTGGCCTGGAGGGCCGGAATGATGCCATCCCAGTCCTGGGTGACGATCTCGCATTCGACCTTCATCTGCGCGCACAGCGCATTGGCGATGTCGATGTCGAAGCCCTCGACCTTGCCGTCGGGCGTGATGGTGTTGAACGGCGGATAGGCGCCCTCGGTGCCGATCTTGATCTTTTCGGCGGCCTGCGCCGACAAGGCGCCGGCGCCGAGCGTCAGCATGGCGGCAGCGGCTGCCGATAGGATCCATCTGGATATCTGCATTTTCGTCTCCCTCTGTCAGGTTCTGGACCGGTGGCGCCAGCCAAGCATGGCGCGCGGGACCGGGCAAGCGGAGTCTGACGCGGGCGACGGGTCAGCGCGCGGCGCGGAAATGCTTGGAGAGCTTCAAGCCCTGCGCCTGGTAGTTGGAGCCAAGGTCGGTGCCGTAAAGCGCCTGCGGCCGCTTCAGCATGTGCTCGTAGACCAGCCGCCCGACGATCTGGCCGTGATCGAGGATGAACGGCACCTCGTGGCTGCGCACTTCGAGCACCGCCCGGCTGCCGGTGCCGCCGGCCGCCGAATGGCCGAAGCCCGGATCGAAGAAGCCGGCATAGTGGACGCGGAATTCGCCGACCAGCGGATCGAAGGGCGTCATCTCGGCGGCGTAGAGCGGCGGCACATGCACCGCCTCGCGGCTGACCAGGATGTAGAACTCATCGGGATCGAGCACCAGCTCGCCGGCGCCGCTCTTGTAAAGCGGCTCCCAGTAGTCGACGACGTCCTGCGCGGCGCGCTTGTCGACATCGACGAGGCCGGTGTGATGCTTGCCGCGATAGCCGACCAGCCCGTCCTTGTCGCCATCGAGATCGATCGACAGCGCGATGCCGCCGCCGGAAATGTTGGGCGGCTCGGTGGCAACCAGCATCTCGGCATGGTGGAGATCGCGCAACTCGCTTTCCGACAGCAGCGCATTGCCGGTGCGGAAGCGTATCTGCGACAGGCGCGAGCCGGCGCGCACGACAATCGGAAAGGTGCGCGGGCTGACTTCGAGATAGAGCGGGCCATGATAGCCGGCGGCGATCTTGTCGAACTCGTGGCCGCGATCGGTCATCACCCGGGTGAAGATGTCCAGCCGCCCGGTCGAGCTCTTCGGATTGGCCGAAGCGGACACGTTCGAGGGCAATGCCAGGCCTTCCAGCAGCGGCACGATGTAGACGCAGCCCGTCTCCAGCACAGCACCGTCGACGAGATTGATCTCGTGCAGCTTCAGCCGGTCGAGCTTGTCGGCCACCAGATGATCGGGGCCGGGCAGGAAGGAGGCGCGCACGCGGAACGCCTTGTCGCCCAGCCTGAGGTCGAGGCTGGCCGGCTGGATCTGGTCGGCATCGAGCACGCGCGGCGACTTCAGCGCGCCGGACTGGAACAGCGCGGAAATGTCCTGATCGGGAAGAATGCCTGTCTGCCGCAAGGCTCCGCTCCAAGGCCGCTGGTACAAACCTCTTAATGAAGCCGGCAATTGACGCAAGCGCGGCGCGGGTCTAAAGGGTCGTTATCCCGTGGTGATTTGGCCGGTCGGCTTGCAGCCACGTTAAACAAGTCGCTAAAGGACCGTCGGGCCGCAAGGCCGTATGGACCGGTTGCGACTTTTCGCGGCCGGTTTTTTTGTATCTGGAAGTAGAGCGATGACCAAGAAGCGTGACTGGAAGCCTCAGACGGCACTCGTGCATGGCGGAACGCTGCGTTCCGGCTTCGGCGAGACATCAGAAGCGATGTATCTCACCCAGGGCTATGTCTACGAGACGGCGCAGGCCGCCGAAGCCCGCTTCAAGGGCGAGGAGCCGGGCTTCATCTACTCGCGCTACGCCAATCCCACGGTCGACATGTTCGAAAAGCGCATGTGCGCCCTGGAAGACGCCGAGGACGCTCGCGCCACGGCCTCCGGCATGGCGGCGGTGAGCGCCGCGCTGCTGTGCAGCGCCAGGGCGGGCGACCATATCGTGGCGGCGCGCGCGCTGTTCGGCTCCTGTCGCTGGGTGGTCGAAACGCTGGCGCCGAAATACGGCATCGAGGCGACGCTGGTCGACGGCACCGATATCGCCAACTGGGAAAAGGCGGTGCGGCCGAACACCAAGCTGTTCTTCCTGGAAAGCCCGACCAACCCGACGCTGGAAGTGGTCGACATCGCCGCTGTCGCCGCGCTCGCCAATTCGATCGGCGCCAGACTGATCGTCGACAACGTCTTCGCCACGCCGCTGCAGCAGAAGCCGTTGCAGCTCGGCGCCCACATCGTCGTCTATTCGGCGACCAAGCACATAGACGGACAGGGGCGCTGCCTCGGCGGCATCATCCTGTCGGACAAGAAGTGGATCGACGAGAACCTGCACGACTACTTCCGCCACACCGGGCCGAGCCTGTCGCCGTTCAATGCCTGGACGCTGCTCAAGGGCCTGGAGACGCTGCCGTTGCGCGTGCGCCAGCAGACGGAGAGCGCCGGCAAGATCGCCGACTTCCTCGCCGAACGGCCGGAGATCGCCCGCGTCATCTATCCGGGCCGCGCCGACCATCCGCAGGCCGAGATCGTCAGGAAGCAGATGTCGGGCGGCTCGACGCTGATCTGCCTCGACGTCAAGGGCGGCAAGCAGGCGGCCTTCGCCTTCCAGAACGCGCTCGACATCGTGCTGATCTCCAACAATCTCGGCGACGCCAAGAGCCTGATCACCCATCCGGCGACGACCACGCACAAGAACCTCAGCGACGAGGCGCGCGCCGAGCTCGGCATCGGCCCGGGCACGCTCAGGCTCTCCGTCGGCCTGGAGGACACGGACGACCTGCTTGCCGATGTCGAGCAGGCGCTGAAGGCGGCGAAATAGGGGACCTGGGCGAAGGCCCGGTCAGGCGCTCGAGGGCGTCTCTTCCAGTTCGGCCACCTTGGTGCCGATGGTCATGGCGTTGCCGCGCCAGTCGACGGCGCCGCCCAGCCAGCCGCGCGCCCATATCACCGGCAGCATCGCGTCGCGCACGATCATCGCCGCGACCGTGCGCGGCGACAGGTGCCAGCCGTTGGCCCATGCGAGGGCGCATTCCGGCAGGTAGGCGAGTGCCAGCACGCAAAGCGTTGTGGCCGGCAGGCTGATGCCCAATTGGGCCGCCGCTACCAGTGCCAGGACAAGCGGCACCGCCGCACCGGTCAGGATTTCGGGCGCGAAGAACAGCGGGAAGGTGACGCGGCGCAGCCGCGCCCAGCGCGCCTGGCGCGACCAGATCTCGCCAAGCCTGCGCTCGCCGAGCGGCTGCTCGAAGGGCGAGGCGACGAGATGGACGCGAAGGCCGATGCCGTTGACCAGCTTGGTCGCCGCGGCGTCCTCGGCGATCTCTGCGGCAAGCGCGCGGATGCCGCCATTGGCGTCGAGCATGGGCTTGTTCCACAGCATGCTCTTGCCCTGGGCGAAGCCGAGGCCAAGCGCCTCGCCGGCATATTGCCAGCGCGCCTGCAGCGTGTTGAGGAAGGCGCATTCGACCTCGGCCCAGAAGCCGTCCGGCCGCGAGCCGACCGGCGTCGAGCAGACGAGGCCGGTATCGGACCTCCACGCGGCCATCAGCTTATGGATATAGTCGCGCGGCATCAGCACGTTGGAATCGGCGAGGATCACCCAGTGGTGGCGCGCCGCCTCCCAGCCCTTGACGCAATTGTTCAGCTTCGGATTGGCGCTGACGCGGTCGTCGCCGACCAGCAGCCGGGCCGGCACCTTGGGAAACCGGGCAATTGCCCTGTTTATCAGCTTGACCACCGGATCGTCGGCATGGGCGACGCAGAAGATCAGCTCGTAGCGCGGCCCGTCGAGCGAGAAGGCGCGCTGCAGCGTCTCCTCGGCAAACGGCTCGATGCCGCGCGAGGGGATGACGATCGACACCGGCGGCGTCCTGCCCGCGGGCGCGGCCATGCCGCGCGGCGGCTTCAGCCGGCGCGCAGCAAGCAGGATGCTGGCGAGATTTGAGAGAAGCAGGGCTATGGAAAGCAGGGCGGCGGCCATGGCGATCAGTTCCATCGAGATCTGGTCACTCCGGAAAAGCCGGCCAGGAGATGGCCATTTTGAACAGGTCGACAGAGCGCTTGAGTCGCCCAGCACGGTCCGTGCACACCATCATTGTCGTGTGTCACTTAAATGACATTGTTTGCCGGCACGTGCGCATAAGGCGGAAGGGACAGGCGTCACGCATCGTTGACCCGACAGCGGAGTGCGCCGAAAGTTCCCGAATTGTTGGGGTAGCTCATGTATCGCGCCGTCACGCGCAACATCGAAGTTCAGGTGAGGCCGTTCTATCTGGAGGATCGCTCCGATCCTTCGGAGAACCGCTATGTCTGGGGCTACCAGGTGACAATCGACAACCGCTCGGACGAATTCGTGCAGCTGCTCTCGCGCTACTGGCACATCACCGACGGCAGCGGCCGGGTGGAGGAGGTGCGCGGCGCCGGCGTCGTCGGCGACCAGCCCGAACTCAATCCCGGCGACAGCTACCAGTACACCTCGGGCTGCCCGCTCTCGACGCCGTCGGGCATCATGGTCGGCCACTATACGATGCGCAACAAGCGCGGCGAGACGTTCAATGTCGCCATCCCCGCCTTCTCTCTCGACCTGCCCGGCACGCGGCGGACGGTGAACTAGTGGCCGCGTACGCTTGGCCGCCACTGCCCCAACCGCACGCCAGGCAGCGGCTTGATGGACAGAATTGAAACAGGGTTGTTTCTGGGCCGGCTGCCGTTCGCAAGAGTTGGACAAGGACCGGAAAGTCTTCTCATCATCAACGGCGGTCAGGGGTTCATGATGAAACCCCGGCCATCAAGACTGGAGAAGGATGCCGGACGGCTCATCCGTATCCTTCCACCCAACACGAGCTTCGTGCTGATTGGCTACGATCCCGCTCCAAAAGCCGATCCTTCGCTCGAGGGCATGGCCAGAGACATCGCGGAGATCATCGACGCCGACTTCAAGAAGCCAGCGAGCCTGATGGGTATTTCCTATGGCGGCGTTGTCGCCACGCAGGTGGCCGCGCGGTACCCGGACCTTGTAGGCAAGCTGATCCTGCTGGCGAGCGCGCATGGCTTTTCGGCCGATGGAAAAAGGCGGCTCAGGAAACAGATCCAATTCGCACAGGCCGGACAATTTCACGCTTTGCTGAAGGAATTCACGACGGTGTTCCGGCGACCCTGGTTGAACCTTCTTTTGCGTCTTCGACTGAGGTTCGAAGCACGCAGCCTGGTTGCGCGGATGGGGGCGCCGAGCACGATCGTCCGCTATCTCGAAGCAATGCTCGACGACGATGTGACGGAAGAAGACCTCCGCAACATCTCGGCGAGGACTCTGATCCTCGGCGGTGAAAGGGACCAGTTCTTCGGCGGGATGATGGAAGCCACCGCGAGCGCGATCAGCGGCGCGAAGCTCATGGTGCTCGGAAACGAAACCCACATGGCTCCCGTCGAACGAGCCTCGGATGTCCGCAGGCACCTCCAGGAATTCATTTGACGCGGAGATCGGTGCGGCGCCTAGAGCGCGTCGCGCTGAAATAGATCAGGCGACGCGCTTGGTCTGGAAAGTGACCCTATTGAGCCGCGGCGAACTCTGCCGGGTCGAAGTCGTACTGCGTCGAGCAGAACTCGCAGGCGACATGGATGCCGCCCTCCTCGGTGCTGTCCTTGATCTCCTGGGCGGAGAAGCCGGCGAGGATGCCGCGGATCTTCTCGCGCGAGCACGAGCACTGGTCGGCAACCGGCACGCCGCCGAAGACGCGCACGCCGTGTTCGTGGAACAGCCGGTAGAGAAGGCGTTCGGCACCGACAGTCGGATCGATCAGCTCGGTCGGCTCGATGGTGCCGAGCAGCGCGAGCAATTCCTGCCAGGAATTGTCGGCCGGCTCATGGACCGCTTCGCGCGGATCGCCGTCGCCGCCGGAAATGTCCGGCACGCGCATGCGTTCCGGCGCCTTCGGCAGGAACTGCGCCAGAAGGCCGCCGGCGCGCCATTGCTCGCGGGCGCCACCGGGACCGGGCGTAACCAGCTTGGCCACCGACAGCCTGATGTCGGTCGGGATCTGCTCCGACTGGCGGAAATAGGTGCGCGCGGCCTCCTCCAGTGAGGAGCCGTCGAGCTGGACGATGCCCTGATAGCGCTGCGTGTGAACGCCCTGATCGATGGTCAGCGCCAGCACGCCGTTGCCGAGCAGCGTCTGCTGCGAGACCTCGCCGGCGGCGGCCAGCGCCTGCAACCGGTCGGCATCGAAGCGCGCATAGCCGCGCAGCGCATGCGGGGTTGAGAAATCTGCCACCAGCATGTCGACCGGCCCGTCGGTGCGGGTCTGCAGGATGAACTTGCCCTCGAACTTGAGCGAGGTGCCGAGCAAAACCGTCAGCACGCAGGCTTCCGCCAGCAGGCGCGCGACCGGCTCGGGATAGTCGTGGCGGGCAAGAATGGCGTCGAGCATCGGCCCGAGCTGCACGGTGCGGCCGCGCACGTCGAGCGGCGCGACCTCGAAGGGCACGACGTGATCGTCGCCGGCGTAGCCGAATTCGCCGAGTTGCGGGTGATGTTCAGTCACTTGACGGGTTTCCAACATGACAAAGCTCCGGGGCGCGGCCATGCCACCCTTTGGGGTGCATGCGTCCAAACGCGCTCGATTTGCGTGATGCGCCGCAGATAGGCATCACACCTCCGGAGATCAAGCTCCCAGACACCAGGCCAAAACCGCCTTCTGGGCATGCAGGCGGTTCTCGGCCTCGTCGAACACCACCGAATGCGGCCCGTCGATGACCTCGTCGGTCACCTCCTCGCCGCGATGCGCCGGCAGGCAGTGCATGAACAGCGCGTCCGGCTTTGCCTTCGCCATCAGCGCCGCATTGACCTGATAGGGCAGGAAGACGTTGTGGCCGCGCGCGCGATGTTCCTGGCCCATCGACACCCAGCAGTCGGTGACGACGCAGTCGGCCTGATGGACGGCCTCCTCGGCCGAGCGGGTGAAGTTGAGCTTGCCGCCATTGGCCTTCGACCAGCCGATGTGCTTCTCGTCCGGCTCGCTGCCTTCCGGCACCGCGACGTTGAGGTTGAAGCGGAAACGCGCCGAGGCTTCGAGCAGCGAATGCAGCACATTGTTGCCGTCGCCTGTCCAGGCGAAGGTCTTGCCGGCCACCGGACCGCGATGCTCCTCGAAGGTCATGATGTCGGCCATCAGCTGGCACGGATGGGTGTCGTCGGTCAGCCCGTTGATGACCGGAACGGTGGCGTTCTCGGTCAGCTCCAGCAGCCGCTCATGCGAGGTGGTGCGGATCATGATGGCGTCGACATAGCGCGACAGCACCTTGGCGGTGTCGGCGATGGTCTCGGAGCGGCCGAGCTGCATCTCGGTGCCGGTCAGCATGATGGTCTCGCCGCCGAGCTGGCGCATGCCGACGTCGAAGGACACGCGCGTGCGGGTCGAGGGCTTGTCGAAGATCATCGCCAGCACCTTGCCCTCGAGCGGCTTGGTGTGCTCGCCGGCCTTGAGCCTGGCCTTTCGCACCATCGCGTCGTCCAGCATGACGCGCAAATCGCCTTCGGAAACGGCGGACAGGTCGGTAAAATGGCGAACGGACATCGGCAATGGTTCCGGAACTACTTCGCGGCGGCCGAGGCGATGGCATCCGCCAGGCCCTGGGCGCCGGCGCGGATGCGGTCGAGCGCTTCGCCGATCTCGGCATCGGTGACGGTGAGGGGCGGCAGCAGGCGAATGACGTTGTCGCCGGCCGGAACTGCGAGCAGATGCTGGTCTCGCAGCGCCATGTTGACCTTGGTGTTGGGCATCACGCATTTGAGGCCGAGCATCAGGCCAGTTCCCCTGATGCCTTCGAGGACCTCGGGGAACTCGTCGGCGACGCCGGCCAATCCCTGCTTCAGGAGCAGTGCCTTGCGCTGGACATCCTCGAGGAAGCCTTCCTCCAGCACCACGTCGAGCACCGCGTTGCCGACCGCCATCGCCAGCGGATTGCCGCCGAAGGTGGTGCCGTGCACGCCGGCGGTCATGCCGACCGCAGCCTCGTCGGTGGCGAGGCACGCGCCCAACGGGAAGCCGGCGCCGATGCCCTTGGCGATCGCCATCAGGTCCGGGGTGACGCCGGACCATTCATGCGCAAACAGCTTGCCGGTGCGGCCGATGCCGCACTGGACCTCGTCGAAGATCAGAAGCAGGCCATGCTGGTCGCAAAGCTGCCGCAGCCGCTTCAGCGACTGCGTCGGCACCGGGCGGATACCGCCCTCGCCCTGCACCGGCTCGATCAGGATGGCGGCCGTCTCCGGCGTGATCGCCTTCTCGGCCGCGTCGATGTCGTCGAAGCCGACCTGGTCGAAGCCTTCGACCTTGGGGCCGAAGCCTTCCAGATATTTATACTGGCCGCCGGCGGCGATCGTCGCCAGCGTGCGGCCGTGGAAGGCGCCTTCGAAGGTGACGATGCGGAAACGCTCGGGATGGCCCTTGACGAAATGGTAGCGCCGCGCCGTCTTGATGGCGCATTCCAGCGCCTCGGCGCCCGAATTGGTGAAGAACACCTTGTCGGCAAAGGTCGCCTCGACGAGCCGCTCGCCGAGCCGGCGCTGCTCCGGAATCTCGTAGAGGTTGGAGACATGCCAGAGCTTCGCCGCCTGCTCGGTCAGCGCGGCAACCAGATGCGGATGGCTGTGGCCAAGTGAATTGACGGCGATGCCGCCGGCGAAATCGAGATATCGCTCGCCCTTGTCGGTGACCAGCCAGGTCCCCTCCCCGCGGTCGAAGGCCAGGGGAGCGCGAGCAAAGGTCTCGTAAAGCGCCGAACCGCTCATTATATGCGTCTCCGGAACCGGAAAATCAAAAAAGCCGCCAAAGCGGCGGCCTTTGCGGCTTATCGTGTTTTTCGGCCATGAAGTCAACGAAAACGTCGCGCATAGGCGCGCGGCACGCCCCCGACGGGATGCCGGTTCATAAGCAGCCGGCAAGTTGGGGAAAACCGGAAAAACCGATTCGTGTTGCCCTGGGGACTCTTGTCACCGAGTCAGCGCATGAGGTATTTGTAGTCGAGAAATAACTAGATTTCGTGCGGCGGACCTAATCACCCGATATATGTGGTGTTGTCTGCCCGGCGGGAGCCGGGACGGGAAGGGATTCCGATCGCCGCACGCCTCAGCAGGAGCGCGGTCTCATGAACTGGACTGACGAGCGGGTAGAACTTCTCAGGAAACTGTGGTCGGAAGGGCTGAGCGCCAGCCAGATTGCCGCACAGCTTGGGGGCGTCAGCCGCAACGCGGTCATCGGCAAGGTGCATCGCCTGAAGCTGTCGGGCCGCGGCCGCGCGACGGCAAGCCCGGCGCGCCAGAAGAAGACCGTGCAGGGATCGTCCATCCAGAAATCGGTATCGCGGGCGGCGACCGCCACGCGCCACGTCACCACCTCGATCGGCGCGACCGCGCTGCAGGCGCAGTTCGACGCCGAGCCGGTGGCGCGGCACTATATCCGACCGGTGGAAAACGTGGTCGTGCCGATCTCGCGGCACCTGCAGCTGGTCGAGCTGACCGAGCGCACCTGCAAATGGCCGAATGGCGACCCGCTGTCGGAAGACTTCAACTTCTGCGGCAACGACGCCGCCGAGACCGGCCCGTACTGCAAATACCACTCCCGCGTCGCGTTCCAGCCGGCGGCGGAGCGGCGCAGAAGCCGCTGAGCGAATAGCGAATAGCGAATAGCGAATAGGAACGGCTTGGCTTCCGTGACAGGGAGCAAGCCGTTTTCGGTGTTCTCTATTCGCTACTTCCTGTTCGCTGTTCGCTCTGCCTTCACAGCCATCCATTCTTCCTGAACCGCCAGTACAGGAACGAGCAGATCAGCGCGATCGCAACCAGCACGGTCGGGTAGCCATACTCCATATGCAGTTCCGGCATGTCGTTGAAATTCATGCCGTAGATGCCGGCGAAGGCCGTCGGCACCGCCAGGATGGCGGCCCAGGAGGCGAGTTTTTTCGAGATCGCCGTTTCCTGGCTCTGGCCGACCAGAAGACTGGCTTCGAATGCGAAGGCCAGCACCTCGCGCAGGCTGTCGATCTTTTCCTGGACCGTGCGGATATGGTCGGTCACGTCGCGGAACAGCGGGTGCATCGAAGCATTGATCTGCGGCAGATCGGCGCTGGTCAGCCGGCGGCAGACCTCGACCAGCGGCAGAGCCGCGTTGCGCAGCCGCAGGAGATCGCGGCGCAGCATATAGAGCCGCTCGATGTCGGAGCCGGTCATCGGCCTCAGCAGGACCTTGTCCTCGATCGCCTCGACCTCGTCCTCGATCTGCTCCAGCACCGGCATGTAGTTGTCGACGATGAAGTCGAGAATGGCATAGAGGACGAAATCCTCGCCTTTGGCGAGCGAATGCGGGCAGGTTTCCCAATGCTGACGGACCGCGGCATAGGATGTCGAGGGTCCATGCCTGACGCTGACGATGTAGCCGGCGCCGACGAACAGATGCGTCTCGCCGAAGGTGACGCGGCCGTCGATGAGCTGGGCGGTGCGCGCGACGATGAACAGGGCATCGCCATATTGCTCGATCTTCGGCCGCTGATGCGGATGCTCGGCATCCTCGATCGCCAGATCATGCAGATGGAACTGCGCCTGGACGCGCAGCAGAAGATTGCGGTCCGGCTCCAGAAGTCCGATCCAGACGACATGGTCCGGCTTCTTGGCCCAGTCGCCGGCCTCCTCGATCGGAATGTCCGCGACGCGGCGGCCGGCCGTATAGACGCTTGACGCGATAATGCCGGACGTCGGCGCAGGAGCCGGCGTGAGGTTCCGAACGTTTTCCATGGCAACCTCCTGAGGCACGGCCACTGAGCAGGATTCAGGAACGTTCGCGGGAGCTTAGCCTAAATTAGCGCGGTGTTCGAGAGGCGGCCGTTCACTTCACCGGCAGCGTGCCGGGAAGCACGATCTTGTCCGTCTTGTCGCCCTTCGGCCGCTCAGCCGGCATCTGGTCGCCGGTGACGATGTAGTAGATGGTCTCGGCGATGTTGGTGGCGTGGTCGCCGATGCGTTCGATGTTCTTGGCGCAGAACAAAAGATGCGTGCAGGGCGTGATGTTGCGCGGATCTTCCATCATGTAGGTCAAAAGCTCGCGAAACAGCGAGGTGTACATGGCGTCGATCTGGTCGTCGCGGTCACGCACGAAGCCGATCTTCTCCACCGAGCGCGAGGCATAGACGTCGAGCACTTCCTTGAGTTGCGTCAAGGCGAGGTCGGCGAGCGCCTCGAGGCCGCGGAACAGGCTGGTCGGCTGGCGCCCGTCGATGACGGCAGCCACGCGCTTGGCGACATTCTTGCCGAGGTCGCCGACGCGCTCGATGTCGGCCGATATGCGGATCGCGCCGACGATCTCGCGCAGGTCCGTTGCCATCGGCTGACGCTTGGCGATGATGACGATCGCCTTGTCGTCGATCTCGCGCTGCCCTTCATCGAGGACCTGATCGTCCCGGATGACCTTCTGGGCGAGGCCGGGATCGGCATTGACCAAGGCGGTGATCGCCTGCTCGACCATGCGCTCGGCATGTCCACCCATCGCAGCGATCCGCTTCGACAGGTATTTCAGCTCTTCGTCATAGGCGCTGACGATGTGCACGGACTGCATAGACGAAATGCCTTCCCCATGGTCTTGCGACCGAGTCGTTTCCTCGAATCCTGCGCTGATACGCTAGCCGGATGACAGAAAAAAGAAATGGCCGGTTAGTAGATAGTACGACCTCAGGCGGCCGGCAAATGGACCGAGAACGCCGCGCCCTTGCCGGCTTCCGACTTGATCGACAGCCTGGCGTTGTGGCGCGTCAATATGTGCTTGACGATCGACAGGCCGAGACCGGTGCCCTTCTGGGTGCGGCTGCTCTCGACATCGACCCGGTAGAACCGCTCGGTGATGCGCGGGATGTGCTCTTCGGGAATGCCTGGACCGTAATCCGTGATGGTGACGTCGATCCCCGGTTCGGGGCCGGTCCCGTCGCGCTCGATCGACACCGTGACGCGCCCGCCGGACTGGCCATACTTGCAGGCGTTCTCCAGGAGGTTCTCGAAGACTTGGAAAAGCTCGTCGCGGTCGCCCGGCACGTCGAGCGGGCCATCGACGAAATCGCGCTCGATGGCGACGCCGTTCTCGCGCGCAAGCGGCGCCAGCGAGTCGATGACGCTGTCGATGGTCTGGCGCAGATCGACCTCGGTTCCCGGCTTCAGATAGGGCTTCATCTCCAGCCGCGACAGCGACAGGAGATCGTCGATCAGGCGCGCCATGCGGCCGGTCTGGTTCTGCATGATCTGCAGGAACTGGTCGCGCGCGGCGGGATCACCGCGGGCCGGGCCGCGCAGCGTCTCGATGAAGCCCGAGATCGAGGCAAGCGGCGTGCGCAGCTCATGGCTGGCGTTGGCGATGAAATCGGCCCGCATCCTGTCGATCCGGCGCGCCTCGCTCTGGTCCTTGAACACCAGCACATAGAGGTCGGTGGCATGACCGACAGAGGAGGCGCTGACGCGGTAGGCGCGCTCGACCGGCAGCTTTTCGGTGTAGTCGACAATTTCGGATGCGACCGTGCCCGACAGGACGCTGTCCAGCAAGGCCTGCATTTCCGGGGCGCGGAACTTCAGCGACAGCGACATGCCCGGCGCGAGGCCGCCGAAGGCGGCGAAAGCGGCGGCGTTGGCATGGACGATAGTGGCGGTGCGGTCGAAGATGATCAGGGGATCGGCGACGGCGGCGGCGAGATACTCGCCGGAAAGGCGCTGCAGCCCGCCCGCCTCCATGGCCGCGGCGTCCTCGAT
>NZ_RZOF01000174.1:0-12718 GCF_003998955.1 Mesorhizobium sp. M4B.F.Ca.ET.017.02.2.1
CTACTAGGGCAAGGCGGCGATCATGTCGTTCGACCATTGGCTGATCCGCGATTTCCCGAAGGACGCGCCCGGCATTCCTGGCGGGCTTACCGCCTACGGCAAGGACAACCAGCTGATAGAGGCACATTTCGCCATGCTGGCGCATGACATCGCCTTCACCTCCTATGCCGCCGGCGACCTGCCCAACCCATTCGTCAGCTTCGTGCGCCAGCGGCTGAAAATGCCGGTCATCACCTGGACCGTGCATGACCAGCCGGCGGTGGACCTCACCTTCAAATATGCCGACCAGATGACCTTCGAGGGTTTCGAACCCGATCTCGTAAAGGTGGCGTGATCCAGGCTTGCGCGGCCCCGGATGGAGCTTAAATAAGCCTCATGGATCAGGGTGATGACGATGATGGACAGATGGCGAATGCGGAGTTTTCGATCCGCGTCGCCTCCGGCATCGGCGCCTTCACCTGCGACGAGTGGAACGGCTTTGCCGGGACCGCGCGCGGCGACAAGGAAAACGGCTACAATCCTCTCGTTTCATTCGCTTTTCTGAGCGCGCTTGAAGAGTCGGGCTGCGCCGTGCGCCGCACCGGCTGGCAGGGCCATCACCTGCGGCTGGAGACGGCGCAAGGCAGGCTGCTGGGCGCCGTGCCGTGCTATCTCAAATCGCACAGCCAGGGCGAATATGTCTTCGATCATGGCTGGTCGGATGCGTTCGAGCGCGCCGGTGGCCGTTACTATCCGAAGCTGCAAAGCGCCGTGCCGTTCACGCCCGTCACCGGCCCTCGCCTGTTGGTCAGCAAGGGCGAGGACGATGGCGCGGTGAAGGCCGGCCTCGCCGCAGGCCTGAAGATGGTGACCGACAGGCTGGGCGTCTCCTCCGCGCATGTCACCTTCGCCCCGGAAAGCGATGTCGCGACGCTGGAGGCAGCCGGCTTCCTGCACCGCACCGACCAGCAGTTCCATTTCTTCAATGAAGGCTTTTCGAACTATGACGACTTCCTCGCCACGCTTGCCTCGCGCAAACGCAAGGCGATGAAGAAGGAGCGGCGCGAGGCGCTGGTGGACGGCATCACCATCGACTGGCTGACCGGCAAGGACCTGACCGAGAAGGCCTGGGACGACTTCTTCGCCTTCTACATGGATACCGGCAGCCGCAAATGGGGGCGGCCCTATCTGAACCGCCAGTTCTTCTCGCTGATCGGCGAGCGCATGGCCGACGACATCCTGCTGGTGATGGCCAAGCGCAACGGCCGCTACATCGCCGGCGCCATCAACTTCATCGGCTCGGACGCGCTCTACGGACGCAACTGGGGCTGCATCGAGGACCACCCCTTCCTGCATTTCGAGGTCTGCTACCACCAGGCGATCGACTTCGCCATCGAGCGCGGGCTGAAGGTGGTGGAAGCCGGCGCGCAGGGCGAGCACAAGCTGGCGCGTGGCTACCGCCCCGTGACCATGCACTCGGCGCACTACATCGCGCATCCAGGCCTGCGCAACGCGGTGGCCGATTATCTCCGCCGCGAGCGCCGCGAGGTCGAGCGGATGGGCGAATATCTCGAGGACCACACGCCGTTCCGCAAGGATCTGGCCGAATAGGCCACGCCCTGGTCGAGGCAGGCATGATCGATCTCGGCTGACCTGCCTTGCCGGGCCATGACGGCTTCGCTACACGAGGCAGGACATCCATGATCAGGAGCGCCCGCCATGGCTGACTACGATCCCGGCAACATCTTCGCGAAGATCCTGCGCGGCGAAATCCCCTCGCACCGCGTCTATGAAGACGATGCGGTCATCGCCTTCATGGACGTGATGCCGCAAGGAGCGGGCCACACGCTGGTGGTGCCGAAGGCGCCATCGCGCAATCTGCTCGATGCCGACGCGGCAACGCTCGGGCCGCTCTTCATTGCCGTTCAGAAGCTGGCGCAGGCGGTCAAGAAAGCTTTCGGCGCCGACGGCGTCACCATCCTGCAGTTCAACGAACCGGCTTCGGGCCAGACCGTCTACCACCTGCATGTCCATGTCATCCCGCGCTTCGAAGGCGTCCCCATGAAGCCGCACAGCGGACAGATGGAAAAGCCCGAGGTGCTGGCGGAAAACGCGGGCAAGATCCGCGCGGCGCTTGCCGGCTGAGCGGGCAAGGACCGAGGCAAGCGGCCAGCCGCGAGAAGCAGCCTACCTTTCCCGCTCGCCGCGCAGCTTGGCCCAGTATTCCAGCCGCTTCCTGATATCGCGCTCGAAGCCCCGCTCGGGCGGATCGTAGAAGGTGCGCCGGCCCATCTTTTCGGGGAAATAATCCTGGCCGGAAAAGGCGTCGGGCTCGTCGTGGTCGTAGCGGTAGCCGGCTCCGTAGTCCTCTTCCTTCATCAGCTTGGTCGGCGCGTTGAGGATGTGCTTGGGCGGCAGCAGCGAGCCGTGCTCCTTTGCCGCTTGCGTCGCCGCCTTGAAGGCGGTGTAGACGGCGTTGGACTTCGGCGCGGTGGCGAGATAGACGGCGGCCTCGGCGAAGGCGAGCTCGCCCTCGGGCGAGCCCAGATAGTCGTAGGCGTCCTTCGCGGCATTGGCGATGACCAGCGCCTGCGGGTCGGCCAGCCCGATATCCTCCACCGCCATGCGCACCAGCCGGCGGCCGAGATAGAGCGGATCCTCGCCAGCGTCGAACATGCGGGCGAGATAGTAGAGGGCCGCGTCCGGATCGGAGCCGCGCACCGATTTGTGCAGCGCCGAGATCAGATTGTAGTGACCGTCCTGACCCTTGTCGTAGATCGGCGCGCGGCGCTGGATGATGCGCTGCAGGCCCTCCGGCCCGAACACCTCGCCCGGCTTGGCGGCGCGCCACACTTCTTCGGCAAGCGTCAGCGAAGCTCGGCCGTCGCCGTCGCTCATGCGGATCAGCATGGCCCGCGCCTCGTCGTCGAGCGGCAGCGCCCTGCCCTCGGTCTCCTCCGCCCGCGCCAGCAGCTTGGCGATGCTGTCCTCGCCGAGCGAACGGAAGACCAGCACGCGCGCGCGCGACAAAAGCGCGGCGTTCAGCTCGAAGGACGGGTTTTCCGTGGTGGCGCCGACCAGCACGACGGTGCCGTCTTCCATTACCGGCAGAAAGCCGTCCTGCTGAGCCCGGTTGAAGCGATGGATCTCGTCGACGAATAGCAAGGTCTGGCGGCCGTTGCCGCGGCGCAGCTTCGCTGCCTCGAACACCTTCTTGAGGTCGGCGACTCCGGAAAACACCGCCGATATCTGCTCGAACGCAAGCTTGGTCTCGCCGGCCAGCAGCCGGGCCACCGTGGTCTTGCCGGTGCCTGGCGGGCCCCAGAAGATCATCGAGCCGAGCGAGCCGGAATCGATCAGCCTGGTCAGCGCGCCATCCGGACCGGTCAGATGCTCCTGGCCAACGACCTCGCCGAGGTTTTTCGGGCGCAGCCGGTCGGCCAGCGGCCGGCCGGGCGGCGCCTTTTCCGGTTCATCGACGCTGAACAAATCGGCCATGAACGGTCTTCAAAGCTGGAGGACGATCCCTGGATCGCCTCAATAACGCAACACCTGGCGCAGTATCTGCCCGCCGCGCTCGACGGTAAAGCGCCACCAGCGCGTGTCCTGCTGGGCTACCTGCGCCAGCGTCGCCGCCGTGTCGACAGTCGTGCCGTTCACCTCGCGCACGATGTCGCCCGGCTGGAAGCCGAAATCGGCGGCCGGCGAATCGCGATTGATGTCGACCACGGCGACCCCCTTGAGGTCGGTGCGCAGGCCGAGCCGCTGCGCCAGCCGCGGCGACAGTTCCGCCACCTTGGCGCCGGCGAACGGGCTGCGGCCATGCAGCGTCACCTCGGTGGCCTTGGCGCCTTCCGGCGCGCGCTCCAGCGCGATCTCCATCGTCGCCTGCTGGCCCCTGCTGAGCACGGCGAAGCTGGCCTTGGTGCCGATCGACAACGTCGCCATGCGATAATCCAGTGCCTCGATGCTTTCGACGGTCGTGCCGTTGAGCGAGAGCACGACATCGCCGGGCTTCAGCCCAGCCTTTCCCGCCGGCCCGGCAGCATCGACCGACGAGACCAGCGCGCCGGTCGGCTTTTCCATGCCGAGCGATTCGGCGATCTGCGGCGTCACCGCCTCGAACTCGGCGCCGACATAGGGCCGCTCGAAGAAATCGAGACCGGCCTTGGCCGCGTCGGCGAACGCCCGCACCATATTGGCGGGGATGGCGAAACCGATGCCGATCGAGCCGCCGCTGCGGCTGTAGATCGCCGTGTTGATGCCGACCAGCTGGCCGCCCATGTTGATCAGCGCGCCACCGGAATTGCCGGGATTGATGGCGGCGTCGGTCTGGATGAAATAGCCCGAATCCGAAACGCCGATATGGCTGCGGGCCAGCGCCGAAACGATGCCGCTGGTGGTGGTCTGGCCGACACCGAACGGATTGCCGATCGCCAGCACCAGATCGCCAACCTCGAGCGCGTCGGAATCGCCGATGGCGATCACCGGGAACGGCTTGTCGGCGGAGATCTTGAGCACGGCGAGATCGAGCGTCTCGTCCTTGAGCATGACCTTGCTGGTGAACTCGCGCCCGTCGGCGGTCGCCACCTTCACCTCGTCGGCATCCTTGATGACGTGGTAGTTGGTGACGATGACACCGCTCGGGTCGACCAGCACGCCGGAGCCCAGCGAGGATTGCGCGCGCGGCTGCGCGCGGCCGAAGAATTCCTCGAAGAAGGGATCGCCCTCGAAAGGCGACGTCACCTTGGCGGTCTGCGAGGCATACACGTTGACCACGGCCGGCGCCGTCTGCTTGACCAGCGGCGCGAACGAGAGCTGCACCTCCTCGCGGCCGAACGGCACGCGCTTGTCGGGTCCGGAGGTGGCGTTCTCGCCTTCGACGCCATGCAGCAGGTCGGTCAGCACATCGGACAGGCCGGGATCGGCGGGCTTGGCGGCGTCCTCGGCCAGCGCCTGCCTGGCCGCCGGCGCGAACGCCAGCAAGGCCGAGATCAGAACAAGGGACAGCCGTTTCATGCGCATTCCGAATCCTCCAAATCGGGCGCCATTGTCCCGACGATTGTGCAGAATGAAAGGCTAATGCACCGAAATCCGATAATTGTCGCGCAAAAGCATAGGCTTCGGCCGACGAATTTGTCGGAAACGCCGAGCGCCGATTTCAGAATGCAAAAAGGGGCCCACAGGGCCCCTTTGAACACTTGCGAAAAGCCCAGCCTCAGGCGGCCGCGACTTCCTCTTCGGTACCTTCGGCTTCGATGCGGGCGCGGTCGCCGGCACCCTTGGCCGAGGTGTCGCGGTCGACGAACTCGATGACCGCCATTGCGGCATTGTCGCCGTGACGGAAGCCCGCCTTCATGATGCGCAGGTAGCCGCCGTTGCGGGAGGCGTAGCGCGGCGCGATCGTCTCGAACAGGCGCTTGACGACGCCCTCATTGCCGATCTGGGCGATCACCTGACGGCGCGCATGCAGATCGCCGCGCTTGCCGAGCGTCACCAGCTTCTCGACGATCGGACGCAGGTCCTTAGCCTTCGGCAGGGTGGTGACGATCTGCTCGTGCTCGAGCAGCGAGACAGCGAGGTTGGCGAACATCGACTTGCGATGGCTTACGCTGCGGGCGAAACGACGGCCTTTGAAACCGTGGCGCATGGCTCTTTTCCTTCTTCAGTTGTTCAAGAGGCCACGGCCTCTGATGGTTTTCCGCATGACCGTCGAATCTGGCGGCTCACGCCGCCGATCCTTGGAATTCATGCTCAATATTGGTCTTCGTAACGCTTTGCGAGGTCTTCGATGTTTTCCGGCGGCCAGTCCGGCACTTCCATGCCGAGGTGCAGGCCCATCGCCGCCAAGACTTCCTTGATCTCGTTCAGCGACTTGCGGCCGAAGTTCGGGGTGCGCAGCATCTCGGCTTCGGTCTTCTGGATCAGGTCGCCGATATAGACGATGTTGTCGTTCTTCAGGCAGTTGGCCGAACGCACCGAGAGTTCCAGCTCGTCGACCTTCTTGAGCAGCGCCGGGTTGAAGGCGAGCTCGGTGACGGCTTCGGCGGCGACTTCCTTCTGCGGCTCGTCGAAGTTGACGAACAGGCCGAGCTGGTCCTGCAGGATGCGGGCGGCGAAAGCCACCGCGTCCTCGCCCGAGATCGAGCCGTCGGTCTCAATGGTCATGGTCAGCTTGTCATAGTCGAGGACCTGGCCCTCACGGGTGTTCTCGACCTTGTAGGAGACCTTCTTGACCGGCGAGTAGAGGCTGTCGACCGGAATCAGGCCGATCGGCGCGTCCTCGGCGCGGTTGCGCTCGGCCGGCACATAGCCCTTGCCGGTGTCGACGGTGAACTCCATGCGGATCTCGGCGCCCTCGTCCAGCGTGCAGATGACGTGGTCGGGGTTGAGGATCTCGACGTCGCCGACCGTCTGGATGTCGCCGGCGAGCACGGCGCCAGGGCCCTGCTTGCGAACGACCATGCGCTTCGGGCCGTCGCCTTCCATGCGGATGGCGATTTCCTTGATGTTGAGCACGATATCGGTCACGTCCTCGCGCACGCCGGCGATAGACGAGAATTCATGCAGGACACCGTCGATCTGCACCGCGGTGACGGCCGCGCCGCGCAGCGAAGACAGAAGCACGCGCCGCAGCGCGTTGCCCAGCGTGAGGCCGAAGCCGCGCTCGAGCGGCTCGGCGACCAGCGTGGTCAGCGTCTTCTTCTTCGACGAGAACTCGATCTTGTTCGGCTTGATCAGTTCCTGCCAGTTTTTCTGGATCATGATGCTTTCCTTCCGTTGCCCCGCCACCATCCAATCGTGGCGGGCGACCTGGAATGCCGCGGAGGAACGCTTCTGGCGTTCGCGCGGCGTTCGATAGTTCCTTAGACGCGGCGCTTCTTGCGCGGGCGGCAGCCATTGTGCGGGATCGGCGTCACGTCACGGATCGAGGTGATGGTGAAGCCGGCGGCCTGCAGCGCGCGCAGCGCCGATTCACGACCCGAGCCGGGCCCGCAGACCTCGACCTCGAGCATGCGCATGCCGTGTTCCTGGGCCTTCTTGGCGACGTCCTCGGCGGCCATCTGGGCGGCGAACGGGGTCGACTTGCGCGAACCCTTGAAGCCCTGGGCGCCGGCCGACGACCAGGCGATCGAATTGCCCTGCGCGTCGGTGATGGTGATCATCGTGTTGTTGAAGGTCGAATTGACGTGGGCAACGCCCGACGAGATATTCTTGCGTTCGCGACGGCGAACACGAGCGGCTTCCTTGGCCATGGTAGTCCTTTCAGTTGATCTCTACACCGCCGTAATGCCAGCGGCTCCACCTTGGTAAGGGAGTAGGGGAATAGGGAAGTAAGGGAGTAGGGAAACAAATGATCCGATTTTCGGACTATTCCCTACTGCCTTACTCCCCTACTCCCTTATTCCCCTAATTACTTCTTCTTGCCGGCGATCGACTTCGCCGGGCCCTTGCGGGTGCGCGCATTGGTATGCGTGCGCTGGCCGCGGACCGGCAGCGAGCGGCGGTGACGCAGGCCGCGGTAGCAGCCGAGGTCCATGAGCCGCTTGATGTTCATCGACACTTCGCGGCGCAGGTCGCCTTCGACCTGGTAGTCGCGGTCGATCGTCTCGCGGATCTGCAGCACTTCCGCGTCGGTCAGCTGGTTGACGCGGCGCTCGGCCGGGATGCCGACCTTGTCGACGATCTCCTGGGCGAACTTCTTGCCAATGCCGTGAATGTACTGAAGCGCAATGACGACGCGCTTGTTGGTCGGAATGTTGACGCCGGCTATACGAGCCATCTTCTCTCATCTCCATATGGGCCGGACACGCCGGCGCTTCAAGTTGCCCCGCGTCCGGTGGAGGCCGGCCCTTGCGGGAGTTTCCAGTTCAAAGCGGCTGCCTTGCCCTTGCGGACAAGCAAAGCCTATGCCTGATGGAAGACGGGCCGCCATACCCCAGCGGACCGCTACAGTCAAGCGCAATCGTCTGTTTTCTCTATGCCGCCGCCTGGGTGACGGATTTGAGCACCGTTTCGATCTCGCGCGTCACCGCGTCTATGTCGGCCATGCCGTCGACGCTCTTCAGCCTGCCCTTGGCGTAATAGTAGCCGATCAGCGGCGCGGTCTTCTTGTAGTACTCCCGCAGGCGCTCCTCGAACACAGCCGGATTGTCGTCCTTGCGCACCGGCTGGCCGGCCGCCTTGGCATCCTCGGCGCGCTTGACGATTCGTCCAACCAGCGCCTTGTCGTCGACCACGAGTTCGATGACGGCGTCGAGATGGAGGCCACGGTCGGCGAGCATCGATTCAACCGCATCGGCTTGGACCAGCGTGCGCGGGTAGCCGTCGAGGATGAAGCCGTTTGCGCAATCGGCCTGGTCGATGCGCTCGGCCACGATGGCGTTGACGATGGCGTCCGACACCAGTTCGCCTGCATCCATCACCGCCTTGGCCCGCTTGCCCACTTCCGTGCCGGCCTGTACGGCCGCACGCAGCATGTCGCCGGTCGAGAGCTGGGGTATGCGGTATTTCTCTACCAGTCTTTGCGCTTGCGTCCCCTTGCCCGCCCCCGGCGGTCCAAGCAATATCAGCCTCATCTGGTCCTCTTCCCCCCGCGCAACTTCGACTTCTTGATCAGGCCCTCATACTGGTGCGCGATCAGGTGACCCTGGATCTGCGCCACCGTATCGAGCGTTACACTGACCACGATCAGAAGCGATGTGCCACCAAGGTAGAATGGTACGCCAGTCGCTGAAATCAGGAATTCGGGCAGCAGGCACACCAGCACCAGGTAGATGGCGCCGATGACGGTGATGCGCGTGAGAACATAGTCGATGTAATCGGCGGTGCGCTCGCCCGGGCGGTAGCCCGGAATGAAGCCGGAATGCTTCTTGAGCTGGTCGGCGGTGTCCTTGGGGTTGAAGACGATCGCCGTGTAGAAGAAGGCGAAGAACACGATCATCGCCGCGTAGAACGCCATGTAGAGCGGCTGGCCGTGGCCGAGCGAGGCAAGGATCGTGCTCGCCCAGGCGGGCATGTTGGTCGTCTGCGAGAAGCCGGCGACCGTTGCCGGCAGGAGCAACAGCGACGACGCGAAGATCGGCGGGATGACGCCCGACGTGTTGAGCTTCAGCGGCAGGTGCGAGGTATCGCCCTGGAACATGCGGTTGCCGACCTGGCGCTTCGGGTACTGGATCAGCAGGCGGCGCTGCGCCCGCTCGAAGAACACGATGAGCGCAATGACGACGATGGCCAAAACGATGATCGCCAGGATCAGGCCGGTCGACAGCGCGCCGGTGCGGCCGAGTTCCAGCGTGCCGGAGATGGCGCGCGGCAGGCCGGCGACGATGCCGGAGAAGATGATCAGCGAAATGCCGTTGCCGATGCCGCGCGCGGTGATCTGCTCGCCGAGCCACATCAGGAACATGGTGCCGCCGACCAGCGTCACAACGGTCGAGATGCGGAAGAACATGCCGGGATCGTTGACGATGCCGTTGCCGCCTTCCAGCCCGACGGAGATGCCATAGGCCTGCACCAGCGCCAAAAGCACGGTGCCGTAGCGCGTGTACTGGTTGATGATCTTGCGGCCCTGCTCGCCTTCCTTCTTCAGCGCTTCCAGCGACGGGATGACCGAGGTCATCAGCTGCATGATGATGGAGGCGGAGATGTAGGGCATGATGCCCAGCGCGAAGATCGCCATGCGCTGCACGGCGCCGCCGGCGAACATGTTGAACATGCCGAGCACGCCCTTGCTCTGCGAGGAGAAGGCCTGGGCAAAAGCGTCCGGATTGATGCCGGGCAGCGGGATATAGGTGCCGAGCCGATAGACGAGCAGCGCGCCGATGGTGAACCAGATGCGTTTCTTCAGGTCCTCGGCCTTGGCGAAGGCCGAAAAATTCAGATTCGAGGCTAGTTGTTCAGCAGCCGAAGCCATGCCTGATTCTCCGCTAGAGCATGATGCCGAAAAGTGTGGAGCGGTTTTCGGACAACATCATGCTCTACTTCTTTGATTGCTATGTCACGCTCGATGCCCGCAGCTCAGGCGGCGCGTGTCACCGAAGCTCACGAGATAAGCTCCGGACCGTAAACATGCAAGCGGCCGCGTTGACGCGGCCGCCATATTGATCAGATCAAAGCGCGATCGGGAGCAAAAACGAAGTCCGCTCTTGCCGACCGCGCTTCAAATCGCCGTTACTCGGCGGCGGCCTTTTCCGGCACCTTCACCGAACCGCCGGCCTTCTCGATCTTCTCGATGGCGGCCTTGGAGGCGCCCGCCACGTCGAAGGCGAGCTTCGCCTTGAGCTCGCCGTCGGAGAGCACGCGCACGCCGTCCTTGACGCGGCGGATGACGCCGGCCGCGACCAGCGCTTCGGCCGTCACCGTTGCCTTGGCGTCGAGCTTCTTGGCGTCGACCGCGGCCTGGATGCGGGCCAGCGACACAACCGTGAAGCTCTTGCCGAACAGGTTGTTGAAGCCGCGCTTCGGCAGGCGCCGGTAGAGCGGCATCTGGCCACCCTCGAAGCCGTTGATGGCGACACCGGAGCGCGCCTTCTGGCCCTTGACGCCGCGACCGGCGGTCTTGCCCGAGCCGGAGCCGATACCGCGGCCCAGGCGCTTCTTGGAGTGCGTGGCGCCGTCCTTGTCACGCAGATCGTTGAGTTTCATCTTCGTTCTCCTGCGCTTTTGCTCAGCCCTCGTCCACGACGCGGACGAGATGCTGGACGGCAGCGATCATGCCGCGCACGGAGGGCGTGTCTTCCAGCGTGCGCTGCTTGTGCATCTTGTTGAGGCCGAGGCCGACCAGCGTCGCGCGCTGCTCCTTCGGCCGACGGATCGGCGAGCCGATCTGCTCGACGGTGATGGTCTTGGTAGCTTTCTTGGCCATGGTCTGGATCCCTGGTCAGCGTCGACTATTCTTCAGCCGCAACGGCATTGCCGCGGCGGGCCTGAAGGGTCGAGTACTTGATGCCGCGCGCTGCAGCCACATCCTTCGGATGCATCTGGCTCTTCAGCGCGTCGAAGGTGGCGCGAACCATGTTGTACGGGTTCGACGAACCCATCGACTTGGCGACCACGTCATGCATGCCGAGCGTCTCGAAGACGGCGCGCATCGGGCCGCCGGCGATGATGCCGGTACCCTGCTTGGCGGCGCGCAGCAGAACGCGTCCAGCGCCCCAGCGGCCCTCGACGTCGTGATGCAGCGTGCGGCCCGAACGCAGCGGCACGAAGATCATGTCGCGCTTGGCCGACTCGGTCGCCTTGCGGATCGCTTCCGGCACTTCGCGTGCCTTGCCGTGGCCGAAGCCGACGCGGCCCTTCTGGTCGCCGACGACGACGAGAGCGGCGAAGCCGAAACGCCGGCCGCCCTTAACCACCTTGGCGACGCGGTTGATGTGGACGAGCTTGTCCACCATGCCGTCATCGCGCTCTTCGCGATCACGCTCGCGGCCGCGGCCGCCTTCCCTACGTTCCTGTGCCATATCCTGTTCCTTGTTCTTTTCCGGAAGCACGGGTTGCTGAAATGCCGGCGCCACTTTTGGGTCGCCGGCGGTGAAAATCATTTTCTTCCTTGCATGATCCTATCCGAAAAGTCTGCAACTTTTCGGGACCAGGCTTAGAAGCTCAGGCCACCTTCGCGGGCAGCGTCGGCCAGCGCCTTGACGCGGCCGTGATAGATGTATGGCCCGCGATCAAAGACAACTTCCTTGACGCCGGCCTTCGAAGCGCGCTCGGCGATCAGCTTGCCGACCGCGGCAGCGGCAGCGGTGTCGGCGCCCGTCTTGAGCGAACCCTTGAGGTCCTTCTCGAGCGTCGAGGCGGCGGCCAGGGTGCGGCCCTGGGCATCGTCGATGACCTGGACGTAGATGTTCTTCGAGGTGCGGTGGACCGACAGCCGCGGACGCTCGCCGGCGACCTTCTTGAGCTGACGGCGCACGCGCTGCGCACGGCGTTGGGTGGTTTCTTTCGGGCTAGCCATAATGTCAGTTCCTTGCCTTCAGTAGACGGGGGCAACCCTGTGCGGTAGGCCAAGCCTCCCGCGGCCGCTCCCCGCGGCGTTGCAGTCTTACTTCTTCTTGCCTTCCTTGCGGACGATCTTCTCGCCGGCGTAGCGCACGCCCTTGCCCTTGTAGGGCTCGGGGCCGCGATACTCGCGGATCTCGGCGGCAACCTGGCCGACCTGCTGCTTGTCGATGCCGGTGACCGTGATTTCCGTCGGCTTCGGCACCGTGATCGTGATGCCCTGCGGGGTCTCGTAGATCACGTCATGGCTGAAGCCAAGCGCCAGCTGCAGGTTCTTGCCCTGCATGGCGGCGCGGTAACCGACGCCGGTGATCTCGAGCCGCTTCTCGAAGCCGTCCTTGACACCCTGCAGGATGTTGACGATCTGCGTGCGCGACATGCCCCACTTGGCGCGGGCGGTCTTGGTCTGGTCGCGCGGCTGAACGGCGATCTCGGTGCCTTCCAGCTTGACCAGCACTTCGTCGTTGACCACGAACTTCAGCTCGCCCTTGGGGCCCTTCGCCGTCACGGTCTGGCCGTTGACGGTCGCGGTCACGCCCTGCGGCAGCGAAACGGGTTTCTTTCCAATACGAGACATTTTGTTGTCCTCGTCACTTCTCTTGGTTCAGGTTCCAGTTTTCGAGCGTTCCCGAAAACCGGATACCGCTTTCGATCTCACGCGCCGGATCAGAAGATCTGGCAGAGGATTTCACCGCCGACATTCTGCTCGCGCGCTTCGTGGTCGGCCATCACGCCC
>NZ_RZOF01000175.1:0-12651 GCF_003998955.1 Mesorhizobium sp. M4B.F.Ca.ET.017.02.2.1
CCACATTGCGCCCTGCGTCGGCAGTCGGTAGTTCCAACCGTTCCAGGCGGCGCTCCAACTCGTCAATTCTCGTTCGAAACGCAGACACCCAGTGCTTGACTTCCGTTGCGCACCAGAGGAAGGGTAACTCACTTTGTAGCCGGATCACGGCGTCGCGCTCCTCAAGAGTGTCGCAGGTCGACAGGATCCACGGAGCCGCCTGGGGGGCACGGCAAAGTGACCGCAGGGCATCGATCGCCGGCACGGGCACGTTGCGATCCCGCGCGGCCACGCTCAGATCGACCAAGAGGCGGAGATCAGCGCGGTTCAAGGCTTCCGGGTGCTTTAACACTGTAGCAAATGCATCGTCCCGGGCGTCACGTCGTGCGATCCTGAAGGCCAGACGAAGCGCACTTCCACGATCGTCGTCGCCCGGTGGTTGGGCGACCACCTTCGGTCTGAGCGAGGTCCCGTCATTGGTTCGCCCGAAGATCAGCCAGGGGCCCGGACCGAGCTCTTGCAGGAGTCGCGTCTGCAATTCCTGCAAGGAAAGGCGTGGAAGGTTGTTGGAGAGTTTCGCGGTAGGCTGCGTCAGCGCTAGCGCATCCAGATTCCAACCAAGGATACTCGAAAGGCCCGAGAACGGCGAAATGCCTTTCTCGGCCACCAGCGGCTGGTCTTCGTCGTACCAGGCGATCTCGGCGAAGTGGTCACCTCGACCGGCCCAGCTCAGGCGCACCTCCGCATCGAGGTCCGGAAAGCTACCAAGGAGATCCCGCAATTCGTCTTGAAAGGCCGATAGCGGGACGAGACCGTCGATACGACGCGTGGCCTGCACGGGCTGTCCTGCGCCCTGCCGAACCACCAGCCATAGGTCGCGACCGCCAGGCGCCAACAGGCGGAACCCATGCAGTCGATCGATCGAAATCTGGGCCCGGCTTACGGCGGGCCGCATGTCCGGGGTCAACAGGAGCGGCTCGGCAATCGGATCAGCGAGCGTTAGGTCGAGTTGGGTGTCCCATCGCAGCGCCACGTGTAGCATCGCGCCTGGGGTGTGGAGTCGAAGATCGACGCGCGCGTCATCACCATTCCTGGAGATCGGAAGGATCTGACCGCCCTTCGCCGCAACGCTGGCCCCGAGCAGATTCTCGATTTTCAACGAGTGGGTTCGCGGTTCTCCCGATAGCACCAATTCACGCGGCGCAACGTCGGCGCAGGTCCAAGCGACCAGTTCACCGCCCCGCCTCATTGCGATCTCGACCCTGCCCAGGGGCGCGTGTTTGTTCGAAGAACGCCACGAGCCTCTCCCCAACGACCGCCAAATTAGGTCTTCCGACGAAACCAGCGTGTGATGCTGACCATCCGAAAGCCAAGCCTTTGGCGTCCCTAGGAACACCGTCTCGCGCACCCGCCGTAGAGTCTCTCCTGTGAGGATCAGTCGCTTCGTATCCTCGCGCTCGGCCGCGCTACGCCACGTGAGACGCCCATCACCAAGGTCGAGCGAAGCTTGCCCGACGAAGGCCAGAAGACAGCGTCCATCGAGGATGCAGTCTCCCAAGTCAGAAGGAGGGTGTTCGAACTTCAGTGCTGAACGAGCCTCCTGCGTTACAGCCATAGCCAGCCATGGCCGAGTGCTTCGAAAGGGCGAACTGCCAATGAATCTTAGTTCAAGCGCGTTCTCAAAATCGACGCCAGGATCTGGCTGGAAGAGGAGGACAGGCGCGTCTACCGGCTCGCCGGCAAACGCGGTGAACTCTTCGACTAAGGTCTCCCCTGCAACTGCCGCCAACCTAATTGCCTGGTTCAGGCGAGCGGGAACTTCGAACGCCTTGACCAGCGGACGGGACTCCCACGCTGTCGCCTCGTCTGATTCCACCTGTTCCAGCACGGCGATGGGCCGGTTCAAACCCGGCAGATCACCCCGCGGAAAGATGCGCAGCCGAGTGGCACCTTCCATCGCTGCCTGCAATTGGGGAGATGTTCGGACCACGTCGAGTTCACCTGACAAGGTGAGTTCGGCCCGCGGCGCCCACCCTTCGGCGGTGCGCCGCAGCAATCGGCTTGCCGCCAGGGCTCCCCCTTCGACGCGCCGGGTCCGGACCAAGTCTTCCACCAGAGATCGAAAATCGCCTTCCTCCAAGTCAAAAGGCAGATCGTTGCGCCAAGCAGGCACCACAGAATCCAGGTGGAGCACGGGATCTCGGTCATTTCGTTCGTGGAGGGGCGGCAATTGTTGACGGAAACGAACGGTTACCGTGGACAGCGCCACGGCTGGCTCCACCAGCGCCTGAACAAGCGTTTCGCCCGCCCGCCATGCCTCACTTGCGACGGCCTCGGCAGGTGTGAAGCCCATTTCGATCGCCAAGATGCTGCGCTTCAGCCATAACCCCAAGGTTCCCTCTTTGATGGCAGCAGCTGGAAAACCCGCCTCGCGCACTACGCCGAAGAGGAGCGGCACGTCGGTCGGCTGAGGGCGTCGCCACCGTTTCAAGCCAGCTTCGGCGGCTTCCCGCACCACCGCGTAGCGCACGTCGGCGGCCGAATCATTCGCGTGATATCGAATTCCAAGGACAGCTAAGGGTCTGATCCAGTCCCAAGCCCCCCCGGCGCGTTCCCGGCGATACCACTCGGCTGTGAAAGCAACGAACAAAGCCTGACCATGGGAGTCGTTCAGCGCGGTCGGTCCATGGCGTTTTAGGACCTCCCGAACGCCCTCGAACTCTTGTCGGCTGAATCGGTAGCGATAAAGTGGGCGCCCATCAGGGAGCGATAATCCGCGCGATCGGAATAAGGCCTCGTAAGCGCCGCGTAGACCTAGACGCGGCTCGTCCATATTTCCCCCCAGGCTCCCAATTCAGATTGTGACACACTGTGCATTAGTTGTGAAGTTTTCCTCTGCGAGCAGGCCGCCTAGAGGGCGAGAGCGGACTTTTCGACAATAGGAACGATTTCGAAGACAATTTCGACGGCCTCGGCAGGCCGCTTGCACGGTCGTCGTTCAGCTTCCCCGAACTATCTTCGCGGAACGATTCCCAATGGCAGCTATTAGCGCGACTACGACCTGGAGCATGGTCATCGGCAACGACTACTTCCTGGGAGGAGACAATTTGCGTCTATGGCCGACGTGGGCGCATTGCGGACCAACAGCGTTGGGCCGGATGCGACCGGAAGCTTCAGGAGAAAAAGACCTCCTAGGCGGATAGTTCCACGTCGCCGTGTCCGGCTTATAGCGGACATTCGGCAATTTGGCAGCGAATGACCACATTGTGACAATCTTGCCGAAGACGAACGTCTAACCTAAACCCCCATCCAGGACATCAACCAAATTGGAGCCACTGTTTGGGACCGGGCGTAGTTGCGACGTTTGCCCTATCCGGACGTGTGAGCAAATGCCGTGGGCAACCGTGATGCGTGCATTTTTTCGTTCGGTTGCTGCGATGATCGTGATGTCCAGCCTGGCAGGTTGCACCAGCATTTCTTACTACGCACAATCCTTGAAGGGTCACGTGGAGATCATGGCGGCGCGCCAGGATGTCGAAGAGCTGATCGACGATCCTTCGATCCCTGGGACATTACGCGCTCGAATGGAATCGGCGAGCGCCATCCGACAGTTTGCGATAGATGAACTAGCGCTTCCAGACAACAATAGCTACCGCAGCCATGTCAACGTTGGTCGGGACGCCGTGACATGGGCCGTCTTCGCAGCGTCGGAATTCTCGCTGACGCCACGAACATGGTGCTTTCCGGTGTTCGGATGCGTTCCGTACCGAGGATACTTCTCCAAAAGGTCTGCGATTGAAACCGCTGTCGCACTTCAGAGGCAGGGCCTGGACGTCTATCTGACGGGCATCACTGCATTTTGCACGCTTGGCTGGTCAAGTGACCCGCTGCTAAGCACCATGCTCAGCCAAGATGAAACGTATCTTGCAGGGCTCGTGTTCCATGAATTGGCCCACCTCACGTCACGCCGCGCTGCCGAAAATAAGCCTGCATCACCTTGCGGCTCGAACGGTTGTTCTGCGCCAGCCTGGTCGGATCGAGCACCGCCTGTTCTATCCCCTCTCGCGTCAGCGCCGCTTTGAGCGCCGCGATATTTGCATCGATGTCGGCATTGTTCGCCCGGAGCGATGCATAGATGCTGTCGGTCGCCTCGGCCACGGTCGGCTCGCTCACGGGTGTACTCCTTCGGCTGTTCGGGCGGCGGCTTAACACAGATCAGCGGCTTCGCCATACCGATAAGACGGCTGATGGGCGGCAACAGTATCCCCTGGGACTTAAAAGGGATACCGATGACGCGCGCCAACGGCTCGCTGCTTTCGGGAAATGGTGTCGCCCGTGGTGAACGGCCGATATGGCGGCCCGTTACTGTCGCCTACCTGGGCCGGAACCAGACTCGCGGACTGTTTACGCCCATTGACTCCCGGAGGTCAGGCGCGCGACCCGGATCAGGATTCGGGCCAGTGCGGTCGTAGTGGGCAGGAGCAGCGAAAGAATCTTTTTTCGCTGAATCAGCGCAGAAGTCCGTCACTCTCGAATTCGTCCCAGCCCTTCAGTTTCTGACGTGACACCTCGTCCCGAGTGCTGTCAGGCGCAGACGCGGCCCTGCGGCCGCTCTTTTGCGCACGCTTCAGGGCGGCCTTTCCGGCGGCCCGCCGCCTATTCTCTGCAGCAGCTATCGCGTCGTCCTCGCGCCAGACCGTAACCAAGTCGCGATCGAGCACGTCCTCGATGTGACGTGGGTCAAACACGTGAAAAGTTACCTTCCTTGCGCGACCACGAAGTTTCACCGTACGTGTGCCTGTGCTTTGCAAGCGGCCGTCCTTGAGCCACCGGTGCCGCTCTGCCGAAGAGATCGTCAGGATGTCTTCGACTTCACGGGGAATTACGGGCAGGCCTTCGATGCCTTCCAGCGTTTTGGACACAATCGCCGACGCAGTCCGGAAATCGCCATAGGCGCCTTCCGGCATGCGCAAGGTGAGCACCCCGACCTCGATACCGAGCAGCTTTTTCGCCGCCAAAGGCAGGTGGGCTCGCACTTCGCGAACGATCCCTCTGGCTCGGACCGATGACCCAAGCGTGGCCGCAGACGGGAGCGTCCACCCTTCGATCAAATTCGCAGCTGCATCCATTTTCTGGCGTGTGGACATGGGCCTTAGATAGGTCTCCCATCATGTCGGCTTCAACAAGTGTGGAATCAGCTAGCGCGGCGCTCCGGCACTGGCCTTGAACCATGCCTTGTTCCAGCCCTCGCTAGATCGCAGCGCTCTCGGCCTTCGTCGGATCACCCATTCCGCCTTCAGGCCGCCAGGTTCCCCAGGGATGTCCGCTTCGGGAGAGCGGCAACGCAGGCCTCAACGGCCGCTATGCAGCGTAAACCGGACGTTCGCGATACGTGCCGGACAGCTGGCTGCCCGCATCTGATTGAGTTTACCCGCGCGTTCCGGCGTTCTCAATTTTTTCCAGATAATCTGCCCACCACTGCATCATCTTGACGCGCTCTTCCCAGTGCTCCGCCCGGGCATAGGCGCGCCGAACGTCGTTATTTTCAATATGAGCCAGCTGTCGCTCTACGGCGTCTGGATGCCACTTGCCGCATTCGTTCAACAGAGTTGATGCCGTTGCTCGGAAGCCATGGGCCGTTGCTTCATTCTTGCTGTAACCCATGCGACGCAGGGCGGCGTTGAGTGTATTGTCGGAAATCGGACGAGAAGGCGATCGCACGCTTGGAAACAGCAGCGTCCCAGCGCCGGAGATTTTTTTAAGCTCGGCCAGGATATCCAAAGCCTGCGTTGAAAGAGGAACGCGGTGCGGTCGTCGCATTTTCATTCGCGCTTCCGGGATAGTCCATACCGAACTTTCGAAGTCGAACTCCCCCCATTCGGCAGCGCGAAGCTCACCGGGGCGGGGAAACAGCAGCGCCATCAACCTCAGAGCCGCTCGGGTTGCGGGCTGTCCGTCGAATGTCTCGATCGCACGCAGCAAGCCGCCGAATGCCTTCGGATCGGTAATGGCGGCACGCGGCGTGACCGTTGGCCTGATGAGAGCGCCCCTCAGCGCGGACGTGGGGTCAGTGTCGGCGCGTGCAGTGGCGATGGCGTATCGAAAGACGCTGCCAATGGTCGAGCGCAGCCGCCTGGCCGACTCGTATCGACCGCGCACCTCCACGCTACGAAGGGCAGCAAGGATAGTGGCCGCATCAATGTCCCGAATGCACTTGTGCCCACAGGTGAGATAGGCGAAGTCGAGTAGCCATTTGACCTTGGTGATAGTCCGGTCGGCACGTCCCTCTTTCTTCAGCTTGTCCACATATTCCTCGGCGATTGATCGAAAGCTGTCCTTTGCCGAACCGACCTTTCGCAACTTGCGTTCCTGCGCGGGATCGATGCCAGTGAGGAGGAGACGTTTGGCGTCATCGCGCGCCTTGCGTGCTTCGGCGAGCGAAATAAGGGGATAGCTGCCCAACGCCAGAAGCTTCTGCTTGCCGTCAAATCGATAGGCGAGGCGCCATAGGCGGGATCCGGTGGGCTGCACCCAGAGCTGGAGCCCGCCACCATCAGACAATTTCAATAGCTTGGAAGCAGGACGGGCATTTCGGCATTTCACGTCGGAAAGGGCCATTTGTGGGACACCTCCCTTTGGCTGTTTCGATACCATCAGGATGTCCAGTACCAACGGAAATACCAGCCCTCCGCCTCGTTAGACCAAATACGCCGAAATTCCATGAAACGCGCTCAATCGCGCCATCCTTCCCAAAAAGATGAACGATTTCAGTTGTTTGTGCAAACAGAAGCGTAGAAGATTCGGCGAAAGGGAGTGTCGGGAGAGGAGGGGATGGTGCCCAGAGGCGGATTCGAACCACCGACACGCGGATTTTCAGTCCGCATAGAGCGCCAGAAAACGTAATTAAAACAGTGGCCATGTTGCAATTGACCCCTGTTCATGTCGCACGGAGCGTTATCCAAGCAGCCCGGCAAGCCTCTCGCTGCGCTCCTGTCGGCGCCGGCCCGCATGCTCGTCCTCGAAAAGATGGCCGTACAGGTCGTAGGTTATCTGGATGCTGCTGTGGCCAAGCTCGACTTGAATTTCCTTCGGGTTGGCGTTGTCGGCAATTAGCATCGACGCATGGAAGTGCCGCAGGGCGTGGAAGTTATAGCGCGGCTCCATGATCGGCTTGTCGTCCTCGTCCTTCTCCCCGGTCGGATCGCAAACCCCGGCCTCGATCTGGATAGGCTTCCATGCCCTATTGAAGATGTTGGGGAGCGATTCCGGGGTGCCCTCAGTGGTTGCGAACACCAAATCATGACCGCCGGCCCGCAGCTTCCATGCCCGCAGGATGGCCACCAGCGAGGCGGGGATATTGATCGTGCGCCTGCCTGCCTTCGACTTCGGCGCCCCTATGTCTCCGCTCTCGTCGGCGCGCTGGCGGACCTCGACCGTCCCAGCCTTGAGATCCACCGCAGCCCACGGCAAACCGCGAAGCTCCGACGCCCTCATGCCGGTATGAATGGCGGTGGCGAGGAACGCCCGGCGCTTGTGCCATGCCTCAGCCCAACGTTTGTTCGGCTGCAATGCCAACTCGTCCAGTTTGGCGAGAATTGCCTTGATATCCGCGATGGACGGCACAGCCACATCTTCCTTGTGGCGGCCGGTACCGATCTGGACAGTCGCGGCGACGTTGACCGCAACCTGATCCTGGTGCTGCATCTCCGAGAGGATGCCCTTGAGGCTCTGCAGAACCTTTTTTGCCATGGCGCGCGACAACTTCGCTAACAGATCCGTGCGGAATTTGGTGATGTCGGGCTTCGACAAGTCCGCCAGCTTCACGGTACCCAGCATGGGCTTGATGTAATCCTTGAGGTGCTGATTGTACTGTCGAAGCGTGGAGGCCTCTGCCGGCCCGCGCTCCCCGCGACCGTGGGTGACTGCCTTAATCCACTCGTCCCCGGCTTCGGCGACCGTGAGGGACTTGCTGCGAACGACATGCTTCTTGTCGCGGACCTCGCCGCGCATTGTCGTTTCGAACTCCTTCGCGTCGCCATACTTGTCGAAGGTGCGCAGGGCTCGGACGCCGTTCTGGTCTTTGTAATCCACCACCCAGGCAAAATTGTCGAAGCGCTTGCCTTCATCATTTTTGAACTTGCCCTCGGGATTGGGTTTCCAAAAGCGCTTGCGTACCGACATTGCTTTTTGCCTCTCATGGAATTTCTGAAACTGTGTTGCATTATGTCGCAATAAGTCCGCTTGTCAATCGCTGGGAACGGAGGGAGACGCTTGACAGCTTGCGGCATTCCGTGCGAGATAAGCACAATAATTGTACTTGATGCCGGAGAGTCGCGTGACATACAGCCTTTCGGACCTGACCAAGATCACTGGCGCGAAGCGTCGGTCGGTTCAATTCTGGGCCGAGTGCGGCGCCATCCTTGCCGACAAGGACACGGAGAGAGCCGGCACCGGCACGCACCGCCGATTCAGCCGCGACGAGGCCATGGTTTCCTGTGTCATCGCCTATTTCGCCCAGATGCATGTCGAGTTGCCGCAGCTCACCGATCTCGCCGCCAAATTTCGCGAGATGCTTCCGGGCATCAGGCACTTTGTAGAGCAGGCAATCTCGGATGAGATGGTGGTTTACCTAATCGTGCAGGATAGGCCCCAAGGGGTCAGAATGGGCACGGCCGGCTGCCGACGCGACGACCCAGAGGAAAAACATATCGATGTTGACCGGACAATCGGCCGCTTCGCCACGGAACACCTTCATGAACCGGATTCGGGCGCCATCATCATGGCCCTGAATACCCACCTCGCCGCGTTGCGGTAAAAATTTTTTGCCCCGTGAAGTACAATAAATGTACTTCCATTTTGAAGAAAGGACTACCATGGAAGACCAGTCACCCAAGATCGACCTTGTGTGGGGATGCGCGGCAATCGCCCGCGTGATCCGCCGCACGCCTCGCCAGTGCTTCTACATGTTGGAAAACGGCACCCTGCCAGCCAAGAAAGTTGGCGGGCGCTGGGTGATCGAAAGGGGGAAGCTTCTCGCTCTCTTCCTGGAGGACGTTGCATGAGGAACGCCGTCCAGAATGAAGACGCCGCCCCGATGGGCTCAATCATCGGAAGCGGCGCCAAAGCAAACAAGTCGCAACCCCAATCTAATCGGTCTCGCTGGCATTCACAAGAGAAATGGGCCGCCGATCATCCTCTTGAGGTGTGGGCGCACTACTGCCTGCGTGTAGCCCTCAAGCGCGGCCTGATCGAGAGGCAGCCCTGCGAGGTCTGCGGCGATCCTCAGACGGATGGCCATCACCACGAAAGCTATCAAAAGCCTATGGCCGTTCGCTGGCTCTGCCGCCGGCACCACAAGGCCGAACATCGCCTGAAGTGCGAGGCGGTGGGATGAGCAACACCCGCAATTTCACCATGGTTGCGCCTGGGCTTCACAGCTCCAGGCGCTTCCTGACCCTCGATGACAGTCGGCGGGCGCTGTTCTTCTATCTGCTCACCAGCCCACACCAGACCAGTTGCGGCTGCTCTCAGATTCGGCCCGGCTATGCCTGCGCTGATCTCGGCCCGGGCTGGCCGGAGCCGAAGTATCAGACCTGTCTCGCGGACTTGGAGAGCGCCGGCCTCATCATCACTGATCCCGACACCAACGAGATCTATATCGATCGTTGGTTCAAGCATAACGCCAAAGGTTCCTGGAAATACGCCAAGGCCATCCAGAGCCAGATCGACAAGATCGAAAGCGAGATGCTCCGCGAGAAGGTGAACGCCGACTTCGCCGAAACTGATCTCGGGCAAGCCGCCTACGAGGCTGGAGAGGCCGAAAGGGCCGGCGAAAGGCAATCAGCCGCCAACAGTCAGAGCAGACTCACCAGCACCAGTTATCTGCGCAAGGGTGACCCCGATGCCCACATCTACAGGAACGTGAGATAGCCCATGGATAGGGTATCGAATGACAATCGATATACGGAGACGGAGACCGATACGGAAACCGAGATTGAGACCATACGCATACGAAAAACCGAAAGAGAGATTTTAGAGGGCTCGCTTGGGAAAAAGAGGCTGGGCAATCCGAGTTGACTGACGAGACGCAACAGCCTCGAGGACTGACGAGACGCAACAGCCTCGAACCATTTTGTCTCGGCCTGCTTCGGTGCTCCCACTCGCTACGATTTATTCCGACAAGCGGATTATATATCCGCGTTTCGTTATCTAAGTTGTTGATTTCATTGAGTGAAAAATGACATGTTGCGAGCATGTTGCGCGCAATGGTACTCTGCAAGCATTGATTTGGAGCCCAAAAGTGCAGGCAGATACAGCAGAGATTGAAGGCGAGTCCGCACCGAAAGGGGGCGGAAAGGTTCGGCTCAAGACGCTGAACGATCTCGACCGTCGCACGACTGCCGCGCGCGTCGTGTTCGAACTGAGGGACAACCTGGCGGCCGATCTCGGTGGCAAGCCCAACCTCAGTGTCATGAAGCTGGAGCTGATCGACAACGTGGCGTGCTTGGGCGCGATGCTGAAGGATGCAGCCGCCAGCTACATCGCAGGCGAGCCGATCGACATCAACGAGTTCATGGCCCTCACCAATGCCCAGCGCCGGCTGCTCGCCGATCTGGGGCTTGAGCGTAGGGCATTGAAGGACATCACCCCGAGCCTTCGGGATTACGTCGCCTCGAACTACGCAGGGGCGGCCAAATGACGATGTTCACCGGCCTTTCGATCGATGCAGCCTTGCGTGATCCGAACTTGCTTGGTGCTGGTCTGGGGCCGGCTGAGACCTGGGGTGTTTGGATCAGCATCCTGAAGGCCGCGCGGGGATTGCCGCTCACTGATGATGAGCGAGCCGTCTTCGCCTCCGTTGCCGGCGACAGGGAGCCACCTAAGGGCCGCGTTCGTGAGTGCTGGGCCATCGTGGGCCGCCGAAGCGGAAAGAGCCGCATGGCGGCTGCTGTGGCCGTCTATGAGGCTGTCACGGCCGACACCTCTCGACTGGTTGCCGGTGAGATCGGGCACGTCCTTGTGATGGCTGCTTCGAAGACCCAGGCGCTTGCCGTGTACAATTACTGCAAGGGCTTCATCGAAGCATCTCCGATCCTTGCCGAGATGGTCGAGAGCGTGACGGCTGACGAGATCAGGCTGACCAATCGGACCGCGATCGTCATCCACACCGCCAACCATCGCACCATCCGAGGCAGGACGGTCATCGCTGCCATCTTCGATGAAAGCGCGTTCTGGCGTTCCGAAGAGTCGAGCAGCCCGGACGTGGAGGTGTATCGGGCTGTGTTGCCCGCATTGAGCGCGGCCAACGGTATGTTGGTTGGCATCAGCTCGCCGTATGGCCAACGCGGGCTGCTCTATAACAAGCACAACCAGTCATTCGGGATAAATGATGGCTCGGTGTTGGTGGTGAGGGCGGGAACGCGGCTTTTTAACCCGAAAATTGATCAAGCCATCATCGATCAGGCCCACATTGACGATCCGGAAGCCGCCGCGGCCGAATGGGATGGCCATTTCAGGGGCGACCTAAGCACCTTCATTGATCGTGGCATTGTGGAGCGCCTCGTTGATGTCGGCGTCCACGAGCGTCCTTACGACCGAAAATGGAAATACGTCGGATTCGTCGATCCGAGTGGCGGCGCTCACGACAGCATGACGCTCGGTATCTCGCATAAGGAGGGCGACACCGCCGTCCTCGACTGCATCCGGGAAGTGAAGCCGCCCTTTGCCCCCGCCGATGTCGTGTCGGAATTCCGCCGTGTCCTCGATGTCTATCGGATCTCAACTGTGAACGGTGACAGGTACGCCGGCACATGGGTTTCCGACGCCTTCCGCAAAGAGGGCATCCGCTACATAGCTTCTGAGCGGTCGAGGAGCGAAATCTATCTCGACGCTCTCCCCCTGCTTATGTCTGGCTCTGCCTCGCTGCTCGATAACACGCGCCTTGTTGGCCAAATCGCTCAGTTGGAGCGCCGCACGACCCGCACCGGCCGCGATCAGGTGGACCATATGACGGGCGCTTCGGACGACGTTGCTAACGCCGCGCTTGGGGCGCTGGTGAACGTTCCATCGGCACGTCGCGCTGAATCCGCTTCCCAGGCTTTCCGCGCTCCAGTCGTCAACTTGGGCCACGCGAACATGAAGGCAAAGACCGGCCGATACGGACCAATCACCACGGACAGGGGGCCTTACCGCCAATGACCGACTTACCAAACCAACTTGCCGACGCAGAGGCCCGGCTGGAGGCCGCCAGAAAGATGGCTGGCGTTGCCATGCTCGAGGGCCGCGACATCGATCATATGGCCATGGCCGCGATCGAGGCGGAAATCACTAGCATCCACGCTGCCGGCGGCGAGATCGCGCGGCGTGAGCGTGAGGCCGCAGCGATGGCAGAGAGAACCCGGATTGCCAGCCTCGAAGACAAGCTGAAGCGGCTGAACTCGGAGCGCTACGAGGCCGCGACAAAGGCTCAGGAGGCCGCAGAACAGCTTTGCGAGCACATCAAGCTTTGGTTGGGCACGAACCGCGACTGTGCGCGGGTGGCGCGGAGCCTGAATCCCAAGAACGGCGCTGGCATCCTGGACAATCCCGACACCGAAATCCGCATCAGCCGGCTGATTGCGCACGCCCTGAAGCCGGTCGCCGGCCTTCGCCGCCGGTTCGGCCTGATCTCTC
>NZ_RZOF01000176.1:0-12599 GCF_003998955.1 Mesorhizobium sp. M4B.F.Ca.ET.017.02.2.1
GTCTCTACCTGTCGCCGACGGCGCTGGGCAAAGTCCAGCAACTGATTTCGGGTCGTCAGGCCGCCAGCAATGGCACGGAAAAGACGGCCAAGGCACCGGACAATGCAAAGGGCGGCGGCGGTGGCACGCATTCGGCCTCGATCGTTTCCGCGGCCGCCACCACCGCCGATTTCCCCATCCGCCGCTATGCCATCGGCTTCGTGTCCTCGCCGGCGGTGGTTGCCATCAACGCCCGCGTCTCCAGCCAGATCGTCTCGATCGCGGTCAAGGACGGGCAGATGGTCAAGGCCGGCGATCTTCTGTTCTCGCTCGATGACCGGGCGCTGAAGGCGCAGCTCGCAAAAGACCAGGCGACGCTGGTGAAGGATCAGGCCATGCTGGTCAGCGCCCAGGCCGACCTGCAGCGCGCCAAGGACCTCGTCGCCAAGCAGGCCGGCACGCAGCAGACCTACGATCAGGCGCTGGCGGCGCAGAAGGCGGCTGCCGCGACCATCGACGCGGACAGGGCCACCATCGACGCCGATACCGTGCAGTTGAGCTACGCGGCGATCTCGGCGCCGATCTCGGGCAGGCTGGGCGCTGTCAACGTCTCGGTCGGCGATCTCGTCACCACCAGCAACGGCAACAGCAGCAGCTCGACCCCGCTGGTGACGATCACGCAGATGGATCCGCTGCAGGTGAATTTCACCCTGCCGGAGAGCAACCTCTCCCTGCTGCACAAGGCGCTGGCCGACCCGCAGCAAGGCGACGTGACGCTGACCAAGGACGGCGATCCGACGCCGATCGGCAAGGGCACGCTCGACTTCGTCGATTCCAGCGTCGACACCGCCTCCGGCACTATCGCCACTCGGGCGAGCGTACCGAACGCGGATCTTTCGCTGTGGCCCGGCCAGTATGTGAACGTCGTGCTCGACGCCGGCACGATGCCGCAAATGACCTCGGTTCCGACCGTCGCGGTGCAACCCAGCCAGAAGGGGCCGTTCGTCTACGTCGTCAAGCCGGACAATACGGTGGAGATGCGCCCCGTCCAGGTGGCGCTGACCGAAGGCGACAACAGCGCCATCAGCCAGGGCCTCAAGGGTGGGGAGAAGGTGGTCGTCGAGGGCCAGACCAGGTTGAAGGACGGCGCGGCCGTGCATGAGGGCAAGGCGGCCGCCAAGGGCGGCGCTCAGGGCGCAGCCAAGGTCGCGCAAGCCGGCAAGGCAGGCGAGGCCAGCCAATGATCTCCGAATTCTGCATTCGCAGGCCCGTCGCCACGCTTCTGATGTCGTTCGCCCTCGTGCTGGGCGGACTGTTCGCCTACAAGTTCCTGCCGGTCGCGGCGCTGCCCAGCGCCGAGTTTCCGGTGGTCAACGTCTCCGCCCAGCTGGCCGGCGCTTCGCCGGAGACCATGGCGACGTCCGTCGCGACGCCGCTGATCAAGCAGTTCGCCACGATCGCCGGCATTGATTCCATCTCGACCACCAATTCGCTCGGCCAGACCTCGATCGCCATCCAGTTCGTGCTCAACCGCGACATCGACGCCGCGGCGGCGGATGTGCAGGCGGCGATCGCGCGCACGCAAAGGTCGCTGCCGCCCGAGATGACGGCGCCGCCGAGCTATCGCAAGGTTAATCCGGCCGACGCGCCGATCCTGTTGATGTCGCTAGTCAGCGACACGGTCCCGCTGACCGATCTCGATGCCTTCGCCGAGAACGTCATCTCGCCGTCGCTGTCGACCATCGACGGCGTGGCGCAGGTTTCGATCTACGGCCAGCAGAAATACGCCGTGCGCATCCAGATCGACCCGACGGCGCTCGCCGCGCGCGGCATCTCGATCGACCAGCTGCAGACGGCGGTGGCGTCGGCCAACAGCAACACGCCGCTCGGCGTGCTGCAGAACGACAAGCAGCAATTGACCATCACCGCCAATACTCAGCTTAACAACGCGGCGGGTTTCGTGAATCTCATCATCGCCACCAAAGACGGTCACCCGGTACGGCTGGGCGATGTGACCCGCGTCGTCGATTCGGTTCAGACCACGACGACAGCGAGCTGGTATGACGGCACCCGCGCCATCATCATGGCCGTGCAGCGCCAGCCGGACGCCAACACGGTCGACGTCGTCGACAAGGTCAAGGCGATGCTGCCGTCCTTCCAGGACCAGATGCCGGGCGCTGCCTCGATCAAGCTGCTCAACGACCGCTCGACCTCGATCCGCCAGGCCGTCGACGACGTGCAGTTCACGCTGCTTTTGACCATCGCGCTGGTGGTGATGGTGATCTTCGTCTTCCTGCGCCGCGTTACCGCGACGATCATCCCGGCCGTCGCCGTGCCGATCTCGCTGATCGCCACGCTCGGTGCGATGTTCCTGTTCGGCTTTTCCATCGACAACATCTCGCTGATGGGACTGACGCTCGCCGTCGGCCTGGTCGTCGACGACGCCATCGTCATGCTCGAAAACATCTTCCGGCACATGGAGGAAGACGGGCTCTCGGCGTTCGACGCGTCGCTGAAGGGAGCGCGCGAAATCGGCTTCACCATCATCTCGATCTCGATCTCGCTGGTGGCGGTGTTCATTCCCGTGCTGTTGATGGGCGGCGTCATCGGCCGCATCTTCAACGAGTTCGCGGTCGTGGTGACCGTCGCCATCCTGGCGTCGATGTTCGTCTCGCTGACGCTGACGCCGATGCTCTGCTCGCGCCTGCTTTCGGTCTCGAAGGCGGAGAGGGTAGCCCATGGAGGCGGCCACAGGCATGACTTCGTCACACGCTGCTACGACTGGCTGCTGAGCTTCTGCCTGCGCCACACCTTCCTGGTGTTCCTCGTCTTCGTCGGCACCGCTGCGGCGTCGGTCTGGCTGATCGAGGTCTCGCCGAAGGGCTTCTTCCCGCAAGAGGACATCGGCCAGATATCGGTGACGACGGTCGCCCGCCAGGACATCTCGTTCGACGCCATGGCCAAGCTCCAGGGCCAGGTGGCCAGCGTCTTCTCCCATTCGCCCTATGTCGATCATGTGGCGTGGTCGGCAGGCAGCGGCAACAATGCGCTCAACCAGGGCCAGTTGTTCGTGCAGCTCAAGGACAAGGACAAGCGCCCGGACATCGAAAAGGTGCTCTCGGATCTGCGCAAGCAACTGGCAGGCGTGGCTGGCATCGAGACCTATATGCAGCCGGTGCAGAACCTGAGGCTGGGTTCGCGGTCGTCGGCCAGCGCCTACCAGCTCGTGGTTCAAGGCCTCGACACCGGCCAGACCGATATCTGGGCACAGAAGCTGAATGACGCGATGGCGGCGGACCACAATTTCTTCGCCGATGTCACCAGCGACCTGCAGAACAATGCCCTACAGGCGTCGTTGGTGGTGGACCGCGACAAGGCCGCCCAGCTCGGCATCGATACCGATACGCTGCGCTCGGCCCTCTATGGCGGCTTCGGCACCGATCAGGTCTCGACGATCTTCGGCTCGGCCGACAGCTATGCAGTGATCACCGAGCTCGACCCGAAGATCGAATGGTCGCCCGAGCGCATGCTCGCCATCCAGGTGCGGACGGCGAGCGGCAGCCTGGTGCCGCTTGGCGCCTTCGCCCATGTCGACCGCACGGCCGGCGCGCTCACCGTCAACCAGCTCGGCCAGCTTCCGGCGGTGACGATTTCCTACAATCTGCCGCCGGGCGTGGCGCTGGGCGACAGCGTGACCCGCATCGACCAGCTCAAGGAGCAGGTCGGCATGCCGACGACGATCGGCACCAGCTTTGCCGGCACCGCCAAGACCTTCCAGGATTCGCTCGCCAACCAGGGGCTGCTGATCGGCGGCGCGATCCTGACCATTTATATCGTGCTCGGCATGCTCTACGAGAGCTTCATCCATCCGCTCACCATCCTCACCGGCCTGCCGTCGGCGGTGCTGGGGGCGGTGGTTGCACTCCGTTTTGCCGGCATGGACATTTCGGTGATCGCGGTGATCGGCATCCTGATGCTGATCGGCATCGTCAAGAAGAACGGCATCATGATGGTCGACGTGGCGCTGGAGCTCAGGCGCGAGGGCATGTCGGCGGTGGAGTCCATCCACAAGGCCTGCCTGATGCGTTTCCGGCCGATCATGATGACGACGCTGGCGGCGCTGATGGGCACGTTCCCGATCGCGCTCGGCACCGGCGCCAGCGCCGAACTGCGCCAGCCGCTCGGCGTCGCGGTGGTCGGCGGCCTGCTCGCCTCGCAGGCATTGACGCTCTTCGTCACGCCGGTGATCTACGTCTATTTCGAGAATTTCTCCGGCTGGCTGCTCGGCTTCTCCATGAAGAAGAGCCGGCCGGCGCTGCATGCGGTCGAAAGTGCGGAGCAACCGTCGCTGTTCGATCCGGAAGAAGGCCGGGTCATCCAACTCCAGAAAGCCGCGGCCGAATAGCTCGACCGCCGCTTGCTGGCCCAAGCCGACATGCTTGCGGCCACATGTCGGCGGTTCTAGTCTGGGCTCATGTCGCATGATCATGACCATGACAACGAGCTCGATCCGTTCGCGGCGCGCGTGCGCGCGCTGGAAACGATCCTGACCCAGAAAGGCCTGATCGATCCGGCCGCGATCGACGTCATCGTCGACACCTACGAGACCAAGATCGGCCCGCGCAACGGCGCCAGGGTGGTGGCCAAAGCCTGGACCGATCCGGCCTATGCCGACTGGCTGAGGCGCAATGCGACGGCGGCGATCGAATCGCTGGGCTATACCGGCCGGCAGGGCGAGCACATGCAGGCCGTCTTCAACAGCGAGGAGACGCACAATCTCGTCGTCTGCACGCTGTGCTCCTGCTATCCGTGGACGGTGCTCGGCCTGCCGCCGGTCTGGTACAAGGCGCCGCCCTATCGCTCGCGGGCGGTGATCGATCCGCGCGGCGTGCTGGCGGAATTCGGCCTGACCCTGCCGGCGGACAAGAAGATCCGCGTCTGGGATTCGACGGCGGAGCTGCGCTATCTGGTGGTGCCGATGCGGCCGAAGGGCACCGAGGGCTGGAGCGAGGAGCAACTGGCCGAACTGGTGAGCCGCGATGCGATGATCGGCACCGCACTGGCAAAGGCGCCGGCATGACGGGGGAGCCGGCATGAACGGGCCGCAGGATCTCGGCGGGCAGATGGGCTTTGGGCCGGTCGCGCCCGAAACGGACGAGCCCTATTTCCATGCCGGCTGGGAAAGGCGGGCACTCGGCGTGACGCTCACCGCCGGCGCCATGGGCGCCTGGAACATCGACGAAAGCCGGCATGCGCGGGAATCGCTGCATCCGGCCGATTACTATTCATCGAGCTACTATCAGATCTGGATCAAGGCGCTGGAAGTGCTGCTCAAACGGCATGGCTTCGTCAGCGACCGCGATCTGGCCGAGGGCCGGGCGGTCGATCCGGCAGCTGCTCCCAAGAGAGTGCTGAAGGCGGAAAACGTCCCGGCAGCGCTGGCCAGGGGCGGCCCGTGCAACCGGCCGGTCGCCACGCCGGCGCGGTTCAGGGCCGGCGACCGGGTGCTCATGAAGAATTTCAATCCGACCGGGCACACGCGGCTGCCGCGCTACGCACGCGGCAGGCAAGGCACCGTCGAGGTCGTGCGCGAGGGCTTTGTCTTCCCCGACAGCAATGCGCATGGGAAAGGCGAGAACCCGCAATGGCTCTATACGGTGGTCTTCGACGGCACCGAGGTCTGGGGCGAGGGCGCCGACCCGACGCTGACCGTGTCGATCGACGCCTGGGAGAGCTATCTTGAGCCGGCGTGAAGACCTCCCGGCGGACTTCGACGAGCCGGTCTTCGCCGAGCCGTGGCAGGCCGAGGCCTTCGCCATGACCGTGGCGCTGCACGACAAAGGTCTGTTTTCCTGGAGCGAATGGGCCGATGCGCTGTCCGCCGAAGTGAAGAGGCCGGATGCGGCAGCGGACAGGCATGACTATTACGAGCACTGGCTGGCGGCGCTGGAAAGCCTGCTGTCAGCCAAGGGCGTTGCCGGCAGGAGCGATGTCGATCGACTTGCCGCCGCCTGGGAGCGCGCCGCGCACGCCACACCGCACGGCAAGCCGATCCTGCTGGAGAACGATCCTGGGCCTAGCGCAGGCCGTGGCCAGACCGGATAGGTCGATGGGGACATCCGCCGCGCCATGGCCTTTGCTTCAAGTCGCGATCGAGCCGAAGTCGAAAGCCGTTGAAGAACAGCTGAATATCGCCTTGTTGAGCCTGGCGGATCGGGATCCCGACTTGTGCGTCACGCGGGACGAGGAGGCCGGCCAGACGATCGTCGGCGGCAGGGATGAGCGTCACCTTGGCAACATGGTGGATCGCCTGCGCGACGAGTTTGGGATCGACTTGAATGTCGGTGCTCCGCAGGTGGCCTATCGCGAGACGATCACCCACGCCGGAGAACAGGACTACACGCACAAGGCGATCGTCGCCGGTCAGGGACGGTTCGCTCGCGTCAAGATTGCGTTCGAGCCGAATGGGCGCAACGCTGACTTCGTTTTCGCATCCAAGATCGTCGGCGGTGCGGTTCCGGACCAATACGTGGCGGGAGTCGAAAGGGGGCTGCGCAGCGTCATATCGTCCGGCCCGTTCGCAGGCTTTCCGATGATCGGTGTCAAGGCGACGCTTGTTGACGGCGCCTGGCACGATACCGACTCCTCGGCGCTGGCGTTCGAGATCGCCGGCCGCGCCTGTTTTCGCGAAGCCGCACCCAAGCTTGGCGTGCAATTGCTCGAACCGATCATGAAGGTCGAGGTGGTGACGCCAAAGGATTATTTCCGCGACATTGCCAGCGACTTGAAGAGCCGCCGGGGCAAGATCGAGAGCCAAGAAACCCGGGGCATCGAGGTCGTCGTCGATGCGCTCGTGCCGCTCGCAAACATGTTCAAGCTGGAGGATACGCTTCGGTCGTGTTCGAAAGGGCAAGCGCGGTTGAGTGGCAGCTATGCCGGATACGTGCCTGTTCCCGTTCCACCCGACGATCCCGACCCGCCAGCCGCGATGGCCCTTGGCTGACCACCACCCGTCCGAGCCCAACTGAAACGCGATAGGATTTGTTCCCTTTACGTTCCAATTGGCGCCTGATAGTTTGAGCCGTCGTAGACGCCGAGTTTCACCACCGGCGGTGGTCGATATGGCGGCGGCCGTCTTGTCTTTCGCTTGCGAATCCGGTCTTTCCAGCTGATGGAATTCTCTCCCCAACAGGATGAGGCGTTGAAGGCAGTCGCGCGCTGGCTGAAAGACGGCCGGCCGCAGATTTTCCGGCTGTTCGGCTATGCCGGCACCGGCAAGACGACGCTGGCGCGCTATTTCGCCGAGCATGTCGACGGCCAGGTGCAGTTTGCCGCCTTCACCGGCAAGGCGGCGCAGGTGCTGCGCTCCAAGGGCGCGGTCAACGCCCGCACCATCCATTCGCTGATCTACAGGCCGAAGGGCGAGGAATCGGTCTCGGACGAGGTGACCGGCAAGACCTCGATCTCGCCGACCTTCTCGCTCAACCGGCAAAGCCCGATCGCGCGCGCCAAGCTGGTCGTCATCGACGAGTGCTCGATGGTCGACGAGCAGCTCGGCCGCGACCTGATGAGCTTCGGGACGCCGATCCTGGTGCTCGGCGATCCGGCGCAGCTGCCGCCGATCTCGGGCGGCGGCTTCTTCACCGAACACGAGCCGGACGTTCTGCTCACCGAGATCCATCGCCAGGCGCGCGACAATCCGATCATCCGGCTGGCGCTCGACGTGCGCGAGGGTCGCGAATTCATGCGCGGCGACTATGGCTCGGCGCAGGTCATCGGCAAGGAAGACGTCAACCAGGAGCTGGTGCTGAAGGCGGACCAGGTGCTGGTCGGCACCAACCGCACGCGGCGGCGCTATAACCAGCGGCTGCGCGAACTGAAGGGGTTCAATGCCGATTTCCCGCAGGCCGGCGACAAGCTGGTCTGCCTGCGCAACGACCCCGCCAAGGGCCTGCTCAACGGCTCGCTGTGGAAGGTGATGACCTCGTCGCGCGAGACGGTGAAGCCCGGCATCAACCTGCTGGTCTCGCCGGAAGAGGACGATCCGGACCGCGGCGTCGCCAAGATCAAGCTGCTCAAGGCGGCGTTCGAGGACCCCGACGCCGAGATCCCCTGGCAGCAGAAGAAACGTTTCGACGACTTCGACTATGGCTATGCGCTGACTGTGCACAAGGCGCAGGGCTCGCAATGGAACGACGTCGTGCTGTTCGACGAAAGCTGGGCGTTCAAGGAAACCCGCCAGCGCTGGCTCTACACCGCGATCACGCGCGCGGCCGAGCGGCTGACCGTGGTCAGATAGGCCGATCCGGTCTCACCGACGTTCGACGGGCCTGGCGCCGAGCCAGCGCCAGGCATCCGCCTCGTCTTGCGCTTCGAAATGCCGGAGTTCGAAGGGCAGGGGCGCGGCGAAGAAGCCTTGCGCGTAAGGCACCCAGTCGGGCTTGCCGACCGCAGCGCAGCGGCGGACATGCTCGAGCGCGTGGGCCGTGCCCTGCTTGACGGTTTCATCGGACACTTCGGCCCAGTCGACGCCCTCGTGGTCGACCATGCGCACCAGCACGTCGATCTTGGCGTGCAGCGCATAGGCCGCCTCTAGCAGGCCGAACAGGTTTTCCGCATCGGCTGGCGTGACATGGCCGACCACATCGATGGCGAACAGCGTGTCGCGGTCGGTGTCGACGCGCCGGATTGCCGGAACGGATTCGAGGAAGTTCACGGGCACTTTCCTCCTGCTCAATCTCGGGTCGTACCCCTGGAACACCCGAAACCCTCTGTCTGTTCCCGTCAAAGACGCTATAGATGCGCGCAATTCAAACGCGGCGGCGCCCAATCGGGTGCCCAGAGGAGCCCGAGCCGAAGCCATGCCCGCCAAGCTTTCCGTAAACCTCAACGCCATCGCCATGCTGCGCAACCGCCGCGACCTGCCCTGGCCGAGCGTCATCGGGCTCGGGCGTATCGCGCTTGCGGCGGGCGCGCATGGACTGACCGTGCATCCGCGGCCCGACGAGCGGCACACGCGGCGCACCGACCTGCCCGAGATCAGGGCGCTGATCGACGACGAGTTCCCGAAGGCGGAATTCAACATCGAAGGCCACCCCACCGAGGAGTTCCTGGCGCTTGTCGAAAAGCATCAGCCCGACCAGGTGACGCTGGTGCCGGACGATCCGAGCCAGGCAACATCGGACCATGGCTGGAACTTCATCGCCGACGCGGCGTTCCTCACTCCGATCGTCAAACGACTGAAGAAAGGCGGCTTTCGCGTGTCCCTGTTCTCCGATCCGGATCCGGGCGGCATCAATGCCGCGCGCGACACCGGCGCCGACCGCGTCGAGCTCTATACGGGCCCCTACGGCAGTTGCCATTCCGATTCCGCCAAGGCGGCCAAGGAGCTGGAAAGATTGGGAAAAACCGCTGATGCGGCATTTGCCGCCGGGCTGCAGGTCAATGCCGGGCATGACCTGACGGTGGCCAATCTGCCGGCGCTGGCCAGGCGCATTCCGGCATTGGCGGAAGTGTCGATCGGACACGGGTTGACAGCCGATGCGTTGGAGTATGGCATGGCCGGCACGGTGGGACGGTTTCTCGGAGCTTGCGGTTGGTAGGAAGGCGAGCCCCGCGTTGCCGACATGGAAGCCATAACGTGACGGCACTTGATATTGCATCGCAGCAAGCGTAGAGCACCGCGCGTTTATCGGAGTGTCGTTTATGGCCCTTGCCAACACTGGTAGTGAGGCAGAACCCGTCGACCAATCGAGCCATCCCGAAATCGAGCAGCACAGCACCAAGGTGTTGATGCTGGGCGCGCTCGGGGTGGTCTATGGCGACATCGGCACGAGCCCGATCTACGCGTTCCGCGAGGCGTTGGTGGCGTCGTCCGGCGGCAACGTCGCCGATCGCGGCGATATCCTCGGCGTGCTGTCGCTGATCATCTGGTCGCTGACCATCATCGTCACCATCAAGTACATCAACTTCGTGCTGCGCGCCGATAACCGCGGCGAGGGCGGCGTGCTGTCGCTGATGGCGCTGGCGCGCGGCAGTTTCCCGACGCGCTCGGCAATCATCCTCGGAATTGGCATCGTCGGCGCTTCATTGTTTTTCGGCGATGCGGTGATCACGCCGGCGATCTCGGTGCTTTCGGCGGTCGAAGGCATGAATGTCGTCACGCCGACGTTCCAGCCCTATGTGGTGCCGCTGACGCTTGTCATCCTGGCGATCCTGTTTTCGGTGCAGCGCTTCGGCACCGGCGGCGTCGCGCTGATCTTCGGCCCAATCACGGCGGTCTGGTTCCTGGCGATCGGCCTGTCAGGCCTCAACCATATCATCGCCGACCCCGAAATCCTGCTGGCGGTCAGCCCGCATTACATCGTCGCCTTCCTGATCAATTCGCCAGATGTGGCCTTCGTCACCATCGGCGCCATCTTCCTCGCCGTCACCGGCGCCGAGGCGCTCTATGCCGACCTCGGCCATTTCGGGCGCAAGCCGATCGTGCTCGCCTGGCTGTCGATCGTGTTTCCCTGCCTGCTGCTCAACTATGTCGGCCAAGGCGCCTTCGTGCTCGCCAATGGCGGCACCGTTGGCCATCCCTTCTTCGAGATGAACCAGGGCTGGACGCTGATCCCGATGGTGGTGCTGGCGACCGCCGCCACCGTGATCGCCAGCCAGGCGGTGATCTCCGGCGCCTTTTCGCTGACCAGGCAGGCGGTGCAGCTCAACATGCTGCCGAGGCTCGAGATCCTGCACACGTCGGAAAAGCAGTCCGGCCAGATCTACATGCCGCGCGTCAACCTGCTGCTGGCGCTGGTGGTGATGCTCTTGGTGGTCGGTTTCGGCGAATCCAGCAAGCTCGCCTCGGCCTACGGCATCTCGGTGACCGGCAACATGCTGGTGACGACGGTGCTGCTCTATGTCGTCATGACGCGCATCTGGAAATGGCAGCTTTGGGTGGCGGTGTCGATGACGGCGCTGTTCGCCTTCATCGACGTTGGCTTCTTCGCCTCCAACATCGTCAAGGTGTTCGAGGGCGGCTGGGCGTCGCTGGCGGTGGCCTTCACGATCATCCTGGCCATGTGGACGTGGGTGCGGGGCAGCCGCTACCTGTTCGACAAGACCCGCCGCAACGAGATCCCGCTCGATTTCCTGGCCGGCAATTTGCTGAAGAAGAAGCCGCAACTGGTGTCCGGCACGGCAGTGTTCCTGACCAGCGATCCGCTGAGCGCGCCGACCGCGCTGATGCACAGCTTGAAGCACTACAAGGTGCTGCACGAGCAGAACGTCATCCTGTCGGTGGTGACGGCGCCGCAGCCGGTGGTGCCCGACAGCGACCGCGTCAAGATGGAGACAGTCAACGAGCTGTTCATGCGGGTGACGCTGACCTTCGGCTACATGGAGCAGCCGAACATCCCGCGCGCGCTGGCGATCTGCCGCAAGCAGGGCTGGAAGTTCGACATCATGACGACGTCGTTCTTCCTGTCGCGGCGCTCGCTGAAAGCTTCGCCCAATTCCGGCATGCCGGTGTGGCAGGACAGGCTGTTCATCGGCCTGGCGCGCACGGCAGCCGATGCCACGGAGTATTTCCAGATTCCAACGGGGCGCGTGGTGGAGATCGGCACGCAAGTCGCCATCTAACAGCGGAGCAAAAGGCCGTGCCGCACGGCACGGCCTTCGCACAGATGCGTCGCTCTAGCCGGCGAGCGCGGCCTTGTTGGCTTCGAGGAACTGCTTCAGCGACTTCGGCTTGCGTCCCGACAGCGTCTCGATCGCGTCCGTCACCATGGAGATGCGGCCGGAGCGGGTGTTGGCGTCGAAGGAAACGATGACGCGGGCGAATTCCTCGGGAACACCGGCCGCCTTCACGCCCTCGGTCAGGGCCTCGTCGGGCAACTGAATGACTTCCAGCGGTTTGCCGGTGACCTCGCTGACGAGGGCGGCGATCTCTGTCGTCGTATAGGCTTGCGGGCCGGTCAGCGTGTGGATCCGGCTGTCGGTCGAGCCGGAGGCGAGGCCGGCGGCGATCGCGGCGGCCATGTCGTCGCGCGCAGCATGGGCGATGCGCCCTTCGCCAGCCGACGTATACCACTTGCCCGAGGCAATTGCGTGCGGCAGCGCCAGGAACAGGTTCTCCTGGTACCAGCCGTTGCGGAAGATCGTGTAGGCGATACCGCTCGCCTTGATCGCCTGTTCGGTGCCGTAGTGGTCGCCGGCAAACAGCACAGGCGAACCCGGCTCCGGATTGGGCATCGAGGTGTAGAGCAGGTGGGAGACGCCGGCCGCCTTGGCTGCGGCCACCGCCGCCTGATGCTGCTTCAGGCGCCGGTCGCTCTTGAGGTCGAGGTCGCCGGTCGAGATGATCAGCACGCGGTCGGCGCCCTTGAAAGCCTCTTCCAGCGAGGCCTGGTCGTTGAAGTCGGCCGCCCTCACGGTGATGCCGAGCGCCGCCAGATCGGCGAGGCTTTCGGGATTGCGCGTGGTGGCGATGATGCGTGCCGGCGCAATCTTTTGCGCATCGAGCAGGTGGCGCAGGACGCTGCGGCCAAGCTGGCCGGAGGCGCCGGTGACGAGAAGGGTTTCGCTCATGGGGAGATCCTGATTTTGCGCCGAAGCGGCGGGGGGTCTTTATGGTT
>NZ_RZOF01000177.1:0-12588 GCF_003998955.1 Mesorhizobium sp. M4B.F.Ca.ET.017.02.2.1
CGGCTTGTCGGCGCTCCGCGCGATATCGCCAAAGGCGGCTTCGGCCTCGCGCAGGATGATGGCGGCGCGATCGTAGAACAGCCGCCCCTCTTCCGTCGGCGTGACGCGCCGCGTCGTGCGCCGCAGCAGCGTCGCACCCAGCTCCTGCTCGAGCCTGCCTACCTGATGGCTGACCACCGCCTTGGCGACATCGAGCCGGTCGGCGGCCGCCGTGAAGGACCCGGTCTCAATCACCGTGGTGAAGTAGATGAGCCGGTTGAGGTTCAGAAGGTCGGCCATCGGCGAGCCATTGTCTGATCTGATCAGACAGTCTGTATGATTGATCGCTGTTTTTTGCAAGCGACCGAACTGCCATCTAACTCCGCGACAGACACCCGGACGAGACGGCCATGAACGATGCGACGCTGACCTATCTTTTCGACCCGCTCTGCGGCTGGTGCTATGGCGCCACGCCGATGCTGGACAGGCTGGCGGAAAGCGGCACCGTGATCGAGCTCCTGCCGACCGGCCTCTTCTCCGGCGCCGGCGCGCGGCCGCTGGATACCGGCTTTGCCGCCCACGCCTGGGCGAACGACCAGCGCATCGAGCGGCTGAGCGGACAGCGCTTCAGCCAGGCCTATCTCGACAATGTGCTCAATGTGCGCGGCACCCTGCTCGATTCCGGCGCTGCCACCCTCGGCATCATCGCCGGCGGACTCGAAGACCCGCGCCAGCGGCTGGCGGCGCTGAAGGCGATCCAGCATGCCCGCTATGTCGGCGGGCGCGACATCGTGACGGTGGACGGTGTCGCCGCGGTATTGACCGACGTCGGCATGGCGGACGCGGCGCAGATGCTGAAGGCGCCGACGCCGGCGTTGCTGGCCGCGCACCGCGACCTTGTCGGCCACGGCCGCACACTGTTCCAGCGCCTGCATGCCAATGGCGTCCCCGCGCTCGCCATGATCCGCAACGCGGCGCCGCGCCTGATCGGCGCCAACGCGCTGTTCGGCAGCTACGACAATCTCGTCGCCCATATCCAGGCGGCGTGATCCTTCCCAGCCCTCCCCCACGCAGAAAGGAAATGCCATGAAGATCGCCCTCATCGGCGCGTCCGGCCAGGCCGGCTCGCGCATCCTGAAAGAACTCTCCGACCGCGGCCATACCATCACCGCAATCGCCCGCAACCCGGACAAGATCGCCAGGCTGCCGGGCGTGACCGCCGTCAAGGGCGACGCCTTCGACAAGGAGGGCCTCGCCGCGTTGATCGAGGGACATGACGCCGTAGTGAGCGCGGTGCATTTCACCGCCAGCGATCCCGACACGCTGATCGCCGCCGCGCGTGCCTCCGGCGTCAAGCGCTACCTTGTCGTCGGCGGTGCCGGCAGCCTCGAGGTCGCGCCGGGCAAGCGCCTGGTCGACACGCCGGAATTTCCGGCCATCTACAAGGCCGAGGCGCAGAAGGGCGGCGACTTCCTCGACACGCTGCGGACGGTCGGCGATCTCGACTGGACCTTCCTGTCGCCGTCGGCGCTGTTCACCGCCGGCGAGCGCACCGGCACGTTCCGCCTCGGCAAGGATACGCTGCTTTCCTCCGACAAGGGCAGCAGCATCTCCTTCGAGGACTACGCCATCGTCATGGCCGACGAGATCGAGACGCCGAGGCACATCCGGCAGCGCTTCACCGTCGGCTACTGATTGTCAGGACCAGGCCCGCGGGCGCCGTCGCGGCGACGCCCCGCGGGAGCTTGCTTGGCGGTCCCGGCGCCATCTTGCATGGCCTATAGTTGCGGTTATAGCCGCAACTATATTAGTGATTTCTTGACAATTGGCCAAAGCTCTGGTTTCCTTATTTTTGGGGTATTTAAACAAAGTTCGTTGCGTTTTTTACGGACGGTGTTCGCATGTCGACAGTGGTTGTCGCGGACCCGCGGGGGGTGTATCTCGCCGGTCTGGAATGGGTGTTGCGGAAGGCCGGTCACGAGATTGTCGCCGAGTGCCACCGCGTTGTTGACGTTCTTCCCCAAGTGGAACGCCATCGGCCCGATATTGTCATCGTAGGCCTCGACACAACGGACCCCCAGACTGCCGGTCTTGCCTCGCGGCTGAGAGCGCGCAACGTCGCCATCGGCATCATCTTCATCCTGCAGCCAAACAGCGCGCTCGACGTCAGGGACATACAAGGGCTCGACGCCGACGGCCTGCTGCTGGACGGCATCAGCCACCGCTACCTCGTCGAATGCGTGAACGCGGTGGCGAGCGGCAAGAAATGGATCGACAACAAGATCGTCCAGCATCTGCTGATGCCCAGGCCGCAGCAGCAGCCCCTGTCGAAGCTCACCGGACGCGAGACGGAAATCGCCGACCTGGTGTCACGCGGCCTGCGCAACAAGACCATCGCGCAGAGGCTAAACGTGTCCGAAGGCACGGTGAAGATGCATCTGCATCACGTCTACGCCAAGCTCAATCTCGGCAGCCGCGCCGAGCTCGCCTGGGCGGCGCACGGCCGAGGCTCCGACCGTCCCAACACCGACCTGATCTGATCCCCCTTTCGGGCTGAAGCGCATCGCGCCGGCGCGCGAGCGTTCGTCGATGTGTTTGCGCATCGTGACTCGAAGACCCGGCGCGTTCAGGCCCGCGTCCGCCCGTATATCGAAGGATATATATCGTTCGATCAGGACGATCATTGACCGAAAAGCTATCGAAACGCGAATGGACGCGCCCTCTGCCTTGGCCGGACAATGACTCCGAGGGCCGCATTTCAGATCGATCCTCAGCAACTGGGGTTTGCCAGCATTCCAAGTCATGGCGGACGGGCAATCGTAGTTTTCGACGCTTCCGGAACTTGCCCACGTTAAGGCGTGTTCTGTTCTGGTTCTCGAAATCCACCATTTTCGGCGCGCCCTGACCTAATTCCAACTGACCCTGGAACAGCTCGATCACAATTGGGAGGCAGATTATGGCTACTATTAACGACACAAATCTCGTTCTCGACGAGCAGATCGGCGTACAGATCGTCACCGACGATAATGATGTCCTCCTCGACCAGACGCTGAGCGACGCGCTCACCGCTCTCGGCGTGGATGGAATCAGTCCTACCGACCCCACGACAGGCTTCCCGCAGGTGGCCGTCAACGCCGCCCTCCTTGACACAACCGAAGCGACCGATCTGGCGCTGTCGATCCCCGATGACGGCACGCCGAGCGGCCTCTTTACCGTCGACGGTGTGGAAATCTTCCTCTACCAAGACGAAGACGGCATCATTTATGGGCGCGAGGCCGACACGAATGGTGACCCTGACCCCGCGGGCGCCCTGGCGTTCGCGGTTGCGCTTGACTTGACTGGCGGCGTGTCGTCAGCCCAGGTTTACCTCATTCAATACGAACCGCTGCAGCACAGCGATCCTTTCAAAGTTGACGACGACGACGTCCTGTCTTTTGTCCAAGGCAAGATCACACTGGATGTATCGACCACCGAAATCGTCACGACGTTTCAGACACTCGACTTCGCGTCGATCCCGTCAGGTAGCCCGCAGGAGACGCTTACGGTTGCGACAACCGATCCCACTGACAATCACAGCGCCAAGTTTGATGGACTCATCTTCCCGGGGACGGTGGCCGATCCAACGACAGTCCCAACCAACCCCGGAACCAATGATGATCTGAACCCCGACGCCATCGGCTTCGGTGTGAAGGGCGGTCAAGCCTCTCAGATGAATCAAAATGAGGGCTTCTTGGTTCAAGACGCGGCCTGGACTTCTGCTGATCAGGATGCGAACGAAATCGGCGGCATCAGGTTCGACATCCAGGCCGTAGGCGGCGTGAAGAAAGTGAACATTGAGTGGTGGGCTGTCGATAATGGAGTAGTAGTTGCTACCGACACCGACACAGTAAACTTACCTTCCGGCAGCGCCGTCTTTGAGAATTATACCATCGAAACGGCCGATAGCGTCGACCAAATCTACGTTCGATTTTTCTACGACACAAAGGTAAGCACCTCCGGCGTACGCATTGAGAATCTCGAAGTCGCCTTCCCATCATCGTCCGAGGTGACGGTCGTCAACCACGAGGATCTCGGGACGCACCTGGTGTTCGAGGACGCCGGGCCGACGTTCACCGGCATCACTGGTGATAATGACCCGTTCCAGGTCGGATTGGCCGCCGGTCAACAGGACACAGGGACGTTCGACCTTACTGCCGGAGCCGATGGCTCACACGTTATCATCACCGAATACACCGATCTCGGAGGCGATGACATCACGGAGATCCTCACCAACGACGGAACCACGCTGACTTACCACGACGTGGCCACCGATACGGACCTCTACCAACTGAACGTGACGGACACGGGGTACACCTTCGACGTGCTCTTCACACCCCAGGGTGAGCAGTCCGACCTCAACTTCAATGCGGTCAAGTCGGGCGGTCCTCAGGAGACCTTGACGGTACCCACGGTGGACAACACCGGCAGCATCGTCTTTGACGGTCTTATCTTCAACACTCACCCCGCAGCGGACGCGACCAAGGATGCCTTTACGCTGTTCAACACGGCTCCACTGGGAGGCCCGACTGTAGCTGCTGACGATCTTAACCCCGATGCGGTTGGATTCGGGGTGAAAGGCGGTCAGGCTTCGCAGATTAATAACAACGAGGGCTTCACCTTCCATACTGCGGACGGTTCTGATATCAACAATCTAACCTTTGCGGTCGCAGGAATTGGAAACATCAATGCCATCACTGTAGAATCGTGGCTTTACGACAATGCCGGTAATCTGATCGATCACAATATCGACAACGTTACTGGCTTGCGCTCGGGTAATCAGACCGTGACCATCAACGACGATGGTGGTCAAGCCTTCGACACGGCCTACGTTCAGTTCACGGTCCCCGGTGCCAACTCGGGTGTCCGCATTCTCGACTTCTCGACGAGCATCGAGGCTCCGGTTCCCGATCAACAGTTCGACTTCACGCTGGCAAACACCGATCTCGACGGGGATACTGCTACGCAACCACTGAGCATCGTCGCAAGCCAGGACTTCATTGTTTAATGGTGTCCTCGTACCCTGCAAGAACTTCAACGCCTGGCGATCCGGTCCCCCTTGGGGGACCGGTCGTCCACGAGACATCAAGGTCCTGGACTAAAACTAGGCGACGAGCAAAGCGGCGGCTTGCAGTGTCCACTTACGATGCTGTGGACGACGCTCCGATGTCATCCCGCACAGAGAAATAGTGATGAAAGCCAACCAACAGCCCCCTGCCCTGCAAGTGGTGATGAAAGAGGCCAGGCGCGCAATCCGGCCGCTGATCTGGTTCAGCGCCGGCATCAACACTCTGATGCTGACCGGGGCGCTTTACATGCTTCAAGTCTACCACCGGGTGTTGACCAGCCATAGCCTGGAGACGTTGGTGATGCTGTCGCTGATGGCGGCAGGGGCACTCGCGACGATGGCGGGGCTGGAGGTGGTGCGCGGGCGCCTGCTGGCCAATGTCGGAGCGTGGATGAACGCGCGGCTGGCACCGGTTCTGCTGACCGCATCGGTGGAACATTCCGCCTCGGCGCCCGGTCAGGCAAATGCCCGTCCGCTGCGCGACCTTGATCAAATACGGAACTTCTTCACTAGCCCGAGCATCTTCCCGATCCTCGACGCGCCCTGGGCGCCGCTGTTTTTCGCCGCCATATTCCTCATGCATCCCTGGCTGGGCTGGTTGGCGCTGGTCGGCGGGATCGTGCTGTTTGCGCTGGCCTTGCTCAACGAATACCTCACACGCAAGCCGTTGACCGAGGCCGCAAGCGCACAGTCGCGGGCCTACGTGCAGGCCGAGGCGGCGATCCGCAACGCCGAGGTCGTGCAGGCGATGGGCATGCTGAAGCCGCTGCTGGAAAGCTGGAAGGCACAGCAGGACGAGGCAAACCTGGGACAAGTCCTGGCCGCCAACCGCGGTGGCATCATCGCCGCCATCGCGCGTTGCCACCGACTGGCCCTGCAGATGGCGATACTCGGCCTTGGCGCCTATCTGGTGGTTCGCAACGAGGCCTCGCCCGGCATCATGATCGCCGCCTCGATCCTGATGGGTCGCGCTCTGTCGCCGGTCGAGCAGGCGATCGGCACATGGAAGGCGACGGTCGGGGCGCGTGCCGCCTACCGGCGCCTCACCGCCGTCGCCGGACAGCACCCGGAGGCGACGCCGGTGCTGCCGCTGCCAAGACCGAAAGGCAGGTTCGAGGCCGACAACCTCGTGCTCGCCCGCCAGGGTGGAGAGCCCATCCTGAAAGGGATCAACTTCCGGCTCAATCCGGGCGAGGCGATGGCGCTGATCGGCCCGAGCGCGGCCGGCAAGACGAGCCTGGCGCGAATACTGGCGGGTGCCTGGCGTCCATCCGGGGGGCGTGCGTTGCTGGATGGCATGGACGTTGCCCAATGGGCGGCGGAAGACCGCGGCCATTATGTCGGTTACCTGCCGCAGGACATCGAGCTCTTTGCCGGTACCGTCTCCGAAAACATCTGCCGCTTCACGGGGCTCAACCCAGCGGTCTTCGACAAGGTGGTCAAGGCGGCGCAGTTGGCTGGCGTTCACGAACTGATCAAAGGGCTGCCGAAGGGTTATGCCACCGAGATCGGCGAATCCGGCGCGGTGCTGTCAGGTGGGCAGCGCCAACGCATCGGGTTGGCGCGGGCACTCTACGGCGACCCGGCGCTGCTGATCCTGGACGAGCCCAATTCGAACCTCGACCGCGAGGGTGAGGAGGCATTGATCGCAGCCCTCAGCGCGGTCAAGGCGGCCGGTACGACCATTATCGTGATCGCGCACCGGCAGAACATCATTGAAAAGGTTGACAAGATATTGGTCCTCAACCGGGGCCAGCAAGACCTCTACGGTCCACGTGACTATGTCTTCGGCGAACTGGCCGCGCGCATCCGCGCGGTGAGTCCGATGCCGGCCGTAGCGGCAAATCAGGCCGTAGCGGCGAATCAGGCAATACCCGCGAACCAGGCTATTGCGGCGAACCAGGCTATAGCAGCGAACCAAGACAGCGCCCCTGCCCCAACGCGCCGGTACGCGACACGAAAATTGCGGCCGAGCCTCAACCTTGTTGCCGCCCGGCAGGATCTACCGCCAAAGCCAGGAAGCGTTCAAGGAGGCGATGCAGGCGCTGCACAATCATGAAGACGAGACCAGACATGAACGTCGTGCCGTTGCCGCTCCCGCCACCCTCCCGACTGGAACCGGTACCCCTGCGTCTAACCGGTGTGACATGCACTGGGTTTGCTATCATGTTCCTGTTCTTCGGCGTCGCCGGGGGCTGGGCGGCATTGGCGCCGTTGGACAGCGCAGCGGTGGCGCCGGGCGTTGTCAAGGTGGCCGGAGACCGCAAGCTCATCCAGCACCTCGAGGGCGGCATCATCGCGGAGCTGAACGCCGCCAACGGCGATATCGTCAAGGCGGGCAAGGTCCTGCTCCGGCTCGACGACACGCAGGCGAAGGCGCAGCTCGACCTGGTCCAGAACCGGATAGCGACGCGACAGGCGCTGGCGGCGCGTCTGCGGGCCGAGCGCGACGGTAAGGCCGAGATCGAGTTCGATCCGACGCTGCTCGCCAATCCCACTACCGCCGCGAGGGACGCGGTGGCCGCGCAGCGCGACGTGTTCGCGGCCAAGCACCACAATCTCAAGGACGAGCGGGGAATTCTCGCCCAGCGCCGTCACCAGACCGCGGAAGAGATAACGGGACTGCAGGAGCTTGTCGCCACCGAGGACAGGCAGATCGAGGCGCTTGAGGCCGAGACCAAGGACCTTGAGGGCCTGCTCAAGAAGGGGCTGACCACCCGCGAACGGAATCTGTCGCTCAGGCAGCAACAACGCGAGATCGAAGGCGAGCGCGCCACCAACGTCGCGGCGATCGCGCGCGCCAAAAGCGCCATGGCCGAGATCGACATGCAGACCCTGAACCTCAACACTGTGCGGCTGAACGAGGCTGTCGAGGAGTTGAGCAAGGTCGAGGCTGAGTTGTTCGACCTCAGACAGGGGGAGCGTTCCGCCAAGGACGTGCTTACCCGCACCAACGTCGTCGCACCGGTCGACGGGATCGTCATGGATCTGAAGGTCCACACGGCCGGCGGTGTCGTGAAACCCGGCGAGACATTGATGACAGTCGTGCCGCTCGGGCAACAGCTCGTGGTCGAGGCGATGGTCAAACCGGAGGATGTCGAGACGATCGCCGCCGGACAGCCCGCACGCGTCAGCTTCCCGGCCTTCGCCCGCTACAACCTGCCGCCACTCGAGGGCGTCGTGGAGATCGTATCGGCTGACCGCATGACGGAAGAGCGCAGCGGAGCACCTTATTTCGCCGCGACCGTGTTGATCGACAAGACCGAACTCGCGAAGTTGGAGGGCCGCAAGCTGCTGCCCGGCATGTCGAGCGAGACGATGATCCGGACAGGCGCCCGCACCGTGCTTTCCTACATCGCCGAGCCGATCACGCAGAACTTCCGCCGGGCGATGCGGGAAAAATAGCCGCCAGACGCCGGCGTCGGTTGGCGACCCGCGCGAGCGCGGCGTCAGGGATGGCAGATCTGCGCCAACCTACCATTCATGCTTCTGGGGCAGGCCGTCGGTCAGCTCGTAGAAGTCGGATTTCGAGCCGACGAAGATGTGCTCGCCAAGGCGAAGGCCGGTCGGCCGGTCGAGGGTGCCGGCCGTGACATAGGTCTCGGCGCCGGGTGCCGCCTTCCAGAACAGGTTGCCGCCGCAGCGCGAGCAGAAGCCGCGCTCGACCTTGGGCGACGAGGGGTACCAGCCGAGCGTCGACGAGGCCAGCAGCCTGATGACGACCGGCAGGCCGCGAAGGCGGCGAAGTTGCCGCTGGTGCGCGCGCATTGCGAACAGTGGCAGGCAATCGGCTGCATCAGCTCGCCAACGATCTCGTAACGCACGCCGCCGCAAAGACAGCCACCCGTCACCATCCGATCCTCCGTGACGCGCTCGCTCGAGAAGCGACCGAGGACCATGAGCCTATCCGATCGACGCCGTTCGCTCCACTGCAGATATGACTGCGTGGCCTCGATCATCGCCGCGGGGGGTCATTTGCCGGCCCTGCGGTTCAGGCCTTCCCTGATCACTTCACGGCTGCGAGCTTATCGATCGCCGCAGTGAAGTCGAAGTCGGCCAACGAGACCGGAATGGTCACCGGCTTGGGGTCACCGGAGCGGTTCATCGTTCCGCGGAAACGTTGAGCCGTTCTATTTCTTGCCTTGCCGCAATCCCGGACGGAAAACCGTTTCACACTTTTCCTGGAATTGCTCTAAACCCAGATGGCGCCAGAGGAAAATACGGATGAGTGACCTGAAAACGCAGACGGCACCGGCCGCGGCGGATACCGGGCTGCCGCTGTTCTATTCGAAGCCCGAGGCGCTCAACCCGATACGGCACGGCTCGCTAGGCCTGACGGCGCGCGCCGACTTCTCCTTCGCCCGTTCCGCCCATGCCATCCCCGTGGTGGCGTCGGAAATGCCAGCGGCGATGCGCTCCTATCCGATCGTCTTCATCGGCGCCGCCAAGGCGCCGGTGATCATCACCGGCGTGCGCCAGAACGAGAACCTCTTCGTCGATGCCGACGGCCGCTGGAGCGAGCCGCACTACATTCCGGCCTATGTGCGGCGCTATCCCTTCATCCTTGCCGACGAAACCAGGACGGCCGGCCGGCTGACGCTGTGCATCGACCGCGCCAGCGACCGTGTCATCGACCAGCTGCTGGCGCCGTTCCGCGAGGATGGCGGCAAGATCGCGCCCTTCTTCAACGGCACCGAACCGACCGAGGCGACCAGGCAGGCGCTGGCCTTCTGCAACCAGTTCCAGGCCGACTTCAACGCGACGCGGGCCATGATCGGGAAGATCGACGCGCACGGCCTGTTCGCGCCGCGCCAGAGCAAGGTGACGCTGGAAGGCGGCGAGGTGCTGAACCTCACCGATTTCCAGGTGATCGACGAGGTCGCGTTCAACAAACTGAGCGACGAGGCCTTCCTCGACCTCAGGAAATCCGGCGCGCTGGGAATGCTCTATTGCCACCTCGCCTCAAGCAACAGCTGGACCTCGCTGGTCTATCAGGCGTCGGCCCGCAAGGACGGACGCAAGTAAGCTCCAGCGCGGCCTGCGTGTCCCGGTGAAGTCCTGTACAAAGCGATCGACCAGCGGCTTGCCGTTGCCGGTCCAGAGCCGTTCATATCGCCTGTGCGACCAATCTATGCCGAGTCCGTTCAAATGCAGCCATGGCGCGCCGGGCGCGGACCCTCGTGGTGGCAACGACGGCAAATGCGATGAAGAAGAGAATGCCTGGATCGGCGCTGCCGGCCGACACCGAGTTGGCCACCTGGCCGGCCAGGGCCGCGTTCCTGACGCTCGTTACGACGGCATCGGTTTCCGGATCGACCCATTCCCGCACGCGGCCAATGCCGCTGACCAGGACACCGAGCAGCAGTGCCATCATAAGCGATCCGAAGAAGCCAAGCTGGGATAGGACCGCGATCGGCCAGCTCGATGCCCTCGAACTGCCGAAACCTATGCCGAGGCCGCTGGTGTCCACGATGGACTGCAGGCTCTTGACGTTCCAGTAGGCGCGCTCCTCGCCGGAGGCGGAACTCGGGGCCCGGACAAGGAAGCCAAAGGACGTAGCTGGACATCCCACGGCAGTAGGATGGCAGCCGATACTCCTTCCGAATGAGCCTGCGCACGGCCGGGCTGACGATACGTACTAAAGCTTAAGCGGGGTCAATGTGCTGAAGACCTCGGCACGATGTAAGCTGCCTTGCTGGCTGGATGCTGGCTGGGAGGTAGGTGCTGAAATGCTTCCGAAATCTTGTGAGGGGGCAGCCGACGAAACCAGGGGCGTCGGTTCCAGCGACTCTCATGAGTGCCTTGCGATGACGGCCCTACTGGCCCAGCATTGCGGGCCAATGCCGTTCGCCTGGACGGCCGTCACGGCCCGCCCCGCGCAATTGTCATTCCAATGCTTCGAAAGCCGCTTCTCAGGCCGACGCAAGCCACGGGCGGCCGACGGGTTGCTTGGCGTTCCGACACGAGGAGGAGAAACGATATGACCGGCCAGGTCATGCAGGGTGCGCTGCGAGCCAAGCAGCTCCGGCAGCTCAAGGAAGTCTACGACCGCGCCCGGGAGGTGAAGGCCAGATACCCGGAGTCACACATTGCAAGCCGAGCCGCCAAAAGACTGATCGATGCCTTCGAAACGGTGATCCAGGCTGGCGGAGCGACTACGGAGACGCAGTGGCTGCGCGACGCCAACCCCAAGGGAAACGCCTGAGACCGGGAGTTCACGCCGGCGTCCGCGACGGCTCGCGAGCGGGAACGGTTTGTTGTCAGTACTCCAGCTCCCAGAAGGATCGCGCCTGCCGTTCAACCATCCGAGAATTGGCCAACGGCGCGTTTGCAGCGCAGTGACTGGAGAGCCGGGCGGGCAATCACTCCTCGCTCTCAGGCGGACCGCACAATCTGCTGCACCCATCGGCGTTTTCCCGCCGGGGCGCGATGTCGGATGCGGAACTTAAAAGTTTGACGCAGCGTTGTCGGGGGATGCGTGCAGATCCCGTCTCCATCCTTGAGGACGAAGGCGAATCTAACCGCAAGTGGCTGATTTGCGCGGACGGATGGCACCATGCATCCGACAGGGCCACTATACACAAAGTCGTGCACATCTGGCTTTTGGCGAGCAACTATTGTAGGTTGTGCTTAAATTGAAACAAACTCGCGGGTCTCCATGCAGACGCTGTCGCAGTTCATAGGGTCACATCACTCGGGCACAACTTCGTCCAAGAACGAACGGGGGAACAATGATATTCTCGGCGCTGCGAAAATCTACAAACCCCACTCGGTCCTGTGCCGCCAGGATGATGACGACGACACAATATTCATCGTGAAATCGGGTTGGGCCCTGCTTTACCGAGGGCTGTTGGACGGAGAACGTCAGGTCATCGACACTCCGTTGTGGGGAGACGTTGTCGGCTTCCGTTCCGTCGACGGACCCCGTTTCGCATCGCTGGCGTCCATAACGGAACTGGCTGTTCATGAGGTGTCCAGGAAAGCGCTGGTAGAACACATCCTGTCGGGGGGCAACTTCGGCAACAGGTTCGCTTGCTCGCTGGCCCGGCTGAACGCAATCCTTGCCGAACATCTGGTGAATGTCGGGCGGCGGAATGCGATGAGCCGCACTGCTCATTTCCTGCTCGAATTGGAAGAGAGGCTGTCCTCCGTTGGGCTGTCTGTCCATGGCAGATACGAGTGCCCCCTCACTCAGCACGAGCTGGCAGACATCCTCGGAATGACCACGGTTCATGTGAACCGGACATTGAGCGAACTTCGCAAGGCCGATCTCGTCTCTTTCAAGGCAGGCCATGTGGAGATCCTCAACCGCAAGAATCTGGTCAAGGTTGCCGGGTTCGACAATGAGTACCTGCGGTAAGGTTTCTCTCCCGCTACGGCCTAGTCTTATTCTTGTGGCTTGCCTCCCCGTGGCGCCAGGCCACAGTGCATCGGGCTGACCATGTCTCCCCTTTTGCAGCAAATTGCGATGCATCGAGAGCCCATCTCAGCGCAGGCCTTTCGAC
>NZ_RZOF01000178.1:0-9825 GCF_003998955.1 Mesorhizobium sp. M4B.F.Ca.ET.017.02.2.1
CGGCCACGATCATCTGCACGATCTGACGCCGGCGCGTGACGAGATCGGCCAACGTCCTGGTCTCGGCATCGCGCAGCGGCCGCAGTTCCGGCTTGGTCGCAGCTATGAAGGCTGCGATGACGGCAGCGTCGATCGGATCGGTCTTGGCCCGCTTGCCGAGCGCGTTGGCAAAGGCCCGGACCTGCGCTGGATTGACCACGACAACCGAAAGGCCGGCGCTCGCCAAAGTGGCGACCGCCAGCTGCTCGTAGCCTCCCGTAGCCTCCAATCCGATTGCCGTCGGAGAAAAGGCTGCAAGACGTCGAGCCAGATCCTCCATCCCGGCATGGTCGTTACCAACCGAAAACGCTTCACCGGACGGCAAAACGTGCACATCCAGCCGATCCTTCGAAACGTCGATGCCAACAACGATTTCCATCCTATCCCATCCTTGCCTAATCGGGCTTCGCTTGCGGCCCAGGCGACTGTTCGGGGTCGATGGAACGGCGGACGAAGACCCTCGCTCTCCCACGGGCTTCAAGGCCCAAAGATGCTCCGGTCTCTCGTCCGCCACCGCACCTGCTGCAATAGCAGAGTCGGCAAGGGACAAGTTACAAGGATGCCGGCAGGCAGGTGAGGGGCGGCGCCAGCGCTCGGGAGCGCGATCGGACGAGCTCGGAAGCCTAAGGCCCTGTTTCCGTTTCCAACGAAACAGCGAGACGCCAAGACAATGCTCAATAACCGGCTTTGATCTTCTCGAACTCGGCGATCATCTTGAGCTTGAGCGCGGAAGGCACCGGCGACTGGAACAGCGTCTTGTCGACGAATTTCTGCACGTCGTCGTAGCCCTTTTCCTTCAGGACGGCCTGGTCGACGCCGGCCATGCCCTTGGCATTGGCCTGACCGTAGCCCCAGTCCTTGACCAGCACTTTGGCGACGTCCGGATCGTTGATCGCATTGAGATAGTCATAGGCTTTGTCGACATTGTCCGGCGCATCCTTGAACAGGACATAGCCGCACACCCAGGTCGAGATGCCTTCGGCGGTATCCTTCTTGGATTTGATCGGCGCGCCGGCCGCGACCGACTGCACCGTCGCATCGTTCCATGCCCAGGCGAGATCGACCTCGCCGCCGCTCAGGAGCTGCACGATGTCGGTGGTGTCGGTCCAGTAGGAGCGGATATTCTTGTGCACCTGGCGCAGGAAGTCGGACGCCTGCTTGAACTGGTCGTCCGTCATCATGGTCCAGTCCTTGAGCCCGATGGCAAGGCTCGCCAGCGCATAGGCGTCGTCGACATTGTCGCCGATCGAGACCTTGCCCTTGAACTTCGGATCGGCGAAGGCCTTCAGCGACTGCACGTCCTTCTCGTCGACCTTGTCGGAATTGTAGGTGAGCTGGGTGTTGCCCCAGTCCCACGGCATGAACCAGGCCTTGCCGTCGGCGGTGGTGGCGAGATCCTTCATCGCCATGATGCCGGGATTGAGGTCCTTCCAGCCCGTGATCTTCGACGTATCGAGCGGCTGCAGCAGGCCGGCCTCGCGCCACTTCACCACGCTTTGCGAACAGGGGTGGCCAAGATCGGACTTGAAGCCGGAGCGCACCTTTTCGAAGGCCTCGTCCTCGTCGCCGAAGAAGGCGAAGGTCGGCGAATCGCCGTTCTTCTCGACATATTTCGAATGGAAGGTCGGGTCCTCGTAACCCGACCAGTCGAAGACGATCAGGTCCTTGTCGGCGGCAACCGCCAGCGCCGCCGCGGAAGCGGCGAGCATACCGGTCAGTGCCAGGGTCAGCGTCAGGCGTCGGCTCAGGGTTCTCATTGCTGTTCCATCCTCCTTGTCGTTTCCGCCGGCTCGGTCGGCCGGCTTTTTTCTCACTGGTAGTGTCTGGGAAAGGCCGCCGCCAGGAACGCATTCGCCGCCTGCAGCGCGGTCTCGCGGGTGGTGTCCTCTGTCCCCATCATCAGCCGCAGCCACAGTCCCTCGAGCATGGCGCTGAGCGCCAGCGCTATGACCGGGGGATCATAAGTGTAGCCACCGCTCTCCTTGAGCGTCGCACAGAGATCGATGAAGACCTGCTGGTAGTAATTGTCGCGCGAACTGCTGAGCGCCTGGTAGGTCGGCCGCGACTTGGCCTCGCCCCAGAAGGCCAGCCATGCCGCGAGCTTTCGCTTGTTGCAGATCGAGCGGTCGAAGTCGGCCCACACCAGCAGTTGCAGCTGCCTTGCAGGATCATCGCCAGCCTTCTGCAGGGCCGCGCGCCAATGCGCCGAATACTCGTCATACATGTGCTGCAGCGTGGCGATCAGCAGCTTTTCCTTGCTCTCGAAATGGAAGTTGACGATGCCGCGCGACAGGCCGGCGCCGTCGGCGACATCGGCCATCGTCGTCTCCGCGTAGCCGCGCTTGGCGAGCGAATCGATCGTCGCCTCGATCAGTTGCAGCTGCCTGACCTCCTTCGAGGCCTTGCGGCCGCGCTTTTCGGCGTCGCCCTTTGGTGACGGTTCGGGGACAACATCGCTGGCCTCTGCAGTCTTCATGAGCGTCACGGCCTCCAGCATCGCCGGCTATCCAACCGGCTTCCAACCGCGCAGATGAGTGGGACGGTGCTCACCACTGTCAAGCACCTTCTGCATCGCCTCCCAGGTATGGATGTTCTTGTCGACATAGGCGGCACCCACCACGGCGGCGACAGGCCAATATAGCGGCCCCTTGAGCCGCGCCAGCTCTTCGCGCGCCACGTCGCGATACCAGGGATTGCGGTCGCGCACGGCGATGTCGGCAAAGCCCGCCCGGCGCATCGCCTGCGCATAGCGCGCCGGCGAGGCCATGGTGAAGGACAGGCCTTCGGCCGCGACATAGGCCTTCATGTCCGGCGACGGCTCGCCGTCGTGCGAAATCATCCAGTTCGACGCGGCGAAGACGCCACCCGGCTTCAGCACGCGAAAGATCTCGGCGAACAGCGCGTCCTTGTCGGGCACGTGCAGCAGCGCATCCTTGGAGAAGACGACATCGAAGGATGCGTCAGCGAAGGGAAGCGGACCGGGCGGCGCCTGGACGAAGCTGACGCGCTCGCCGACAGCTCTCGCGGCCGCCCGTTGCCTCGCGGCCTCGATGACGGGCCCTTCGACATCGAAGCCGGTCGCATGTGCCGCGCCGTGACGCTTGACCAGATGCAGCGTGATCCCGCCGGCGCCGCAGCCGATGTCGAGGACCGTCTTGCCCTCCAGCGACAGGCCTTCGACCACCCGGTCGACCTCTTCGGGTCCGCCCGGCGACAGATAGCCCTCGCCCCAGAGCGCCTCCAGGAAGCGAATGGCGGTGTCGTCGTACTCCGGCTCGGCGTCCGCCGTTTCGATCATCGGATCTCAACCCAAGATTTCGAAAGTGGCCAGTTCCAATTGCCCGCAAAGCCTAGCGCATAAACAGGAAAACGCAACACCATTTGTTGAACATTCATTCAAAATGGCTGGACAGAAATCCGTGATCCGTGCCAAATTCGACGCATCGGGGAACAGACCACACAAAAAGAAGGGCAGCCGGATGGAGGTTGAGCGCACATGAAGGCGTGGGATGCGATCGTCATCGGCGGCGGCCACAACGGCCTGGTCAATGCCTGTTACCTGCAGCGCGCCGGACTCGACGTGCTGGTCGTCGAGAAGAACGACTGGGTCGGGGGCGCGGCCACCAGCCGCGAGCTGACGCCGGGCTTCCTCTATTCGAACTGTTCCTACGTCTGTTCGCTGTTTCGGCCCGAGATCATGCGCGACCTGGAGCTGCCGCGCTTCGGCCTGCAGGTGATCTCCTATGAAGGCGGCGCGGTGTTCACACGCGACGGCGACTATCTCGCCAACTACCGCGACCACGATGCCCATCGCCGCGAGTTCGCCCGCTTCTCCAGGCGCGACGCCGAGGCCTATGACCGCTATTCGCGCGACGTGACGCGGCAATGCCGCTTCATCCAGCCGCTCTTGATGCGCACCGCGCCCGACCCGACCAGTTTCAAGCCGCGCGACCTCGGCGAATTGCTCTTTCTGGGGAAGAAGTTCGCTGGCCTAACGGCCGAGGAGATGGCGCTGACCTTGCGCTTCTGGACGATGTCGATCTCGGACTTCCTCGACGAGTATTTCGAGACCGACGTCATCAAGGCTAACTTCGCGCTATCCGGCATCATCGGCACCGCGCTCGGGCCGATGTCGCCGGGCACGGCCTACGTGCTGCTGCACCACTATATGGGCGAGGTCGACGGCTCGGTCGGCGCCTGGGGCTATGCGCGCGGCGGCATGGGCGCCGTCACCAAGGCGCTGGCCGCGTCCTTCAGGGCCTCCGGCGGCACCATCCGCACCGGCGCCGAGGTCGATCATGTGCTGGTCAGGAACGGCAGGGCCAAGGGCGTCGTGCTCGCCGGCGGCGAGGAAATCTACGGCAAGCTCGTCATCTCCAACGCCGACGTCAAGCGCACCTTCCTGAAGCTGGTCGAGGAAAGGGAACTGCCCGACATCTTTCTGCGCCGGGTCAGGAACTTCAAGATCCGCGGCTCCTCCGGCAAGGTCAACATCGCGCTGGATTCGCTGCCTGAATTCCCGGCCCTGCCCAAGGATTCGCCGGTCTATCGCGCCGACATGCACTTCACCGATTCCATCGAGCGCATGGAGCGCGCCTATGACGACTGGAAGGCCGGTCGCTGGTCGGCCGACCCCTTCCTCGACATGATGATCCCGACCACGCTCGACCCGACCATGGCGCCGCCGGGAAAACATTTCATGAGCTGCTTCGTGCAATACGCGCCGCCGAAGATTGACGGCCGCGACTGGACCGATGCCGACCGCGACGGCTTCGCCGAAAGCGTGATTGCGCAGATCGCCGCATACTCGCCCGGCTTCCGCGACCGCATCGTTCATATGGAAGTGCGCACGCCGCGCGAGATCGAAGCCGAGGTCGGCCTCACCGAAGGCAACATCTTCCAGGGCGAACTGACCTTCGACCAATTGCTGTTCAACCGCCCAGTGCCTGGCTACGCGCAATACCGCTCGCCTGTGGGCGGGCTCTACATGTGCGGCTCCTCCACCCATCCGGGCGGCGGCGTCATGGGCGCGCCCGGACGCAACGCCGCCGCCGAGATCCTGCGCGATCTTGCCAAGCCAACCTCACATATGAGCCCGGCCCATGACGTCATCTGAAGTGAATTGGGATGCCATCGTCATCGGCGGCGGCCACAACGGCCTCGTCGCCGCCGCCACGCTGGCGAAATCGGGCCGCAAGGTGCTGCTGCTCGAAGCCGGCAGTGATCTCGGCGGCGCCGCCCGCACCGAGGAATTTGCGCCCGGCTTCCGTGTCTCCGCGGTCGCCCACCTGCTCAACCGCCTGCATCCCGATGTGGTGAAGACGCTGGAGCTGGAGCGGCACGGCCTCAAGGTCGAGCGCGCCGATTTCATGCCTTCGGTGGCGCTGTCGAAGGACGGCTCGCTGGTGCTGCACGGCGCCTATGGCGAGGTGCTGACGGGCGCCAGCCCCACCGAGCAATCCGCCTGGAAGGAACTGCGCGCGCAGCTGCTGCGATATGCCGGCGTGCTGAAGCCCTTCCTATCGCGCCGGCCGCCGGATCTTGCCGGCATGTCGATCGCCGAGATGACCGGCCTCGGCCAGACCGCGCTGGCGCTGAAGCGGCTCGGCAAGGAGGACATGCGCGACTTCCTGCGCGTGCTTTTGATGAATGTTTACGACCTGCTCGACGAGCAGCTTTCGGACGACAGGCTGAAGGGCCTGCTCGCTTTCGACGCGACGCTCGGCTCCCATCTCGGGCCGCGCTCGCCGACCTCGCTGCTCGGTCTCTATTACCGGCTGGCCGGCGAGATCGGCGGCCTTGCCGGCGCGCAGATGCTGCCGAAAGGCGGCATGGGCGCCGTCGTCACCGCCATCCGCGCGGCGGCCGAGCAGGCTGGCGTCTCGATCCGCCCGGCATCGCCGGTCGCCAAGGTCGTCGTCGAGAAGGGCCGCGCCATCGGCGTCGTCACGCAAGGCGGCGAGACGCTGCGGGCAAAGACTGTCGTTTCCGCCACCAATCCGGCGACGACCATCCTCGATCTCGTCGGCCCGCGCGAGGTCGACACGGGCTTCGTGCGCAAGGTGAAGAACATCCGCATGAAGGGCGACGCGGCGAAGCTGCATCTGGCGCTCGACCGACCGCCGCAATTTTCCGGCGTCGACGCCGCCGGCCACAAGGGCCGGTTGGTCATCGCGCCCTCGCCCGACCATGTCGAGCGCGCCTTCAACCCGTCGAAATACGGCGAGTTCTCGCCCGAGCCGGTGATGGAGATCACGCTGCCCAGTCTGGCCGATGTTTCGCTGGCACCCTCCGGCGCCTGCGTGCTCTCGGCAGTGGTGCAATATGCGCCCTATGCGCTGAGAGCGGGCTGGGCCGCCGGCAGGCCGCAATTCCTCAAGGCGATCATGGCCCAGCTCGAGACCTACGCGCCCGGCATCGGCGCGACAGTGCGCCATGCCGAGCTTCTGACGCCCGCCGACATCGAGGCGCGCTACCGCATGCCCGGCGGCCACTGGCACCATGGCGAATTGCAGGCCGACCAGATGCTGATGTCGAGGCCGGTCTCCGGCTGGTCGGGCTACGACACCCCGCTCGAAGGACTGTTCCTCGCCGGCGCCGGCTCGCACCCGGGCGGCGGCATTTCCGGCGCGCCCGGCCTCAACGCCGCGCGCCGCATCATCGCGATGAGGGCATGAGCATGGCGCAAGCAACCAGGAAGAAGCCCATCGCAAGCGAGGTGGACACCGCCCTCGAAGCCCGCCTCGCGGCGCAACCGCATTTCCGCACGCTGCGGCTCGGCACGCCCTTCCAGCCGCGCATCGACGCGCTGGGCTTGAAGCAGGACTGGTACAGCTGGGCCGGCTATCGCGCCCCGCACTCATTGTGGGACGAGGAACTCGAATATTTCGCCATCCGCAGCCAGGCGGCCCTCTTCGACATCTCGCCGATGACGAAGTACCGCATCGAGGGGCCGGGCGCCGAAGCCTATCTCGACCGCGTCACGCTGCGCGACGTGACCAGGCTGCAGCCCGGCCGCGTCCACTACACCGCCTGGTGCGACGATGACGGCTTCGTGCTCGACGACGGCACCCTGTTCCGGCTGTCGCCGACGCGCTTCCGCCTCTGCTCGCAGGAGCGGCATCTGCCCTGGCTGCTGGACAGCGCGATCGGCTATGAAGTGAGCATCGAAGAAGAGACCGAAGCGGTCGCCGGGCTTGCGCTGCAAGGCCCGACCTCCTTCGCCATCCTCCGCGACGCCGGCTTCGCCGGCGGCGAAAGGCTGAAGGTTTTCGACCTCGCCGAATTCGCGCATGACGGCGCCACCGTGACGATCTCGCGCACCGGCTTCACCGGCGATCTCGGCTACGAGCTGTTCGTGCCGGCGGACAAGGCGCTCAGCCTCTGGGACCGGCTGATGATGGCAGGCGAGCTGCGGGGCATCCGCGCCATCGGCTACACGGCGCTGAATCGCGCTCGTCTCGAAGCCGGCCTGATCGTCGCCAATGCCGACTTCACCACCTCCGAGCATGCCATCCGCGCCGACCGCCTGCGCATGCCGGACGAGATCGGCCTCGGCTTCATGGTCGATCCCGAGAAGGGGCACTTCAACGGCCGACGTGCCATTTTCGAAGCGCGGACGAAGAAGAAGCTGCGCCACGTGCTGGTCGGGCTTGAGATCGAGGGCAACATCCCGGCCGAGCATGCCATCGTCTACTATCGCAAAAGCCAGGAGGTCGGGCTGGTCAGCGCCGCCATGTGGTCGCCGATGGCCAAGCGCAACATCGCCATTGCGTCTTTGCAACGGCCCTATGGCGATACGATCGTGGACGACCTCTGGGTCGAGATCTACGCCATGCGCGAGCTGCAGTACCAGAAGCTGATGAAGAAGGCGAAGGTGGTGCAAAGGCCCTTCATCAAGCTCGACCGCCGCACCGCCAGCCCGCCCGCGGATTTCTGACATGGCAAGCGAAGCGGAGAATCTGGATGCGGAGGCGGAAGCCGCCGATCAGTGGCAGCTGGTCAACACGCCGCTCGGCGAACCGTGGTCCGGCCGCACCCGCTATGCGGCGGCGATGTTCTTCTTCAAGCGCGGCGAGATGAATGCCGAGACGCTCGAAGTCTACCGCATCTGCGCCCGGCTCGATTCGGAAAATCCGCTGCCGATCATCCGCGACCGCAGCGTCGGCAAGGACTGGCTGAAGCGCATCGGCTTCGAAGAGGGCGCGCTATGCGCTTCGCTACGCTTGCACGCCACGGCTCACAGCCGCGAGCTTGTTGCCGTCCGGATCGCGCACGTAAGCTGCGTAGAAGTCCCGGCTGTAGTGCAATCGCAGGCCGGGCGCACCTTCGCAACTCCCGCCATTGGCAAGGGCTGCAGCATGGAAATCATCCACTTCCTTCCATGATCGCGCTCTGAAAGCGACCATGCTGCCGTTGCCTGTTGTCGCTGCCTGCTTGTCGAACGGCGTTCCGACCCAGAACGCGAGCTCCCGCAAACCGCCTTCCTCGTACGTGCCCCAACCCGCCGACGCGCGATCCCAGTCCGGATCGCCGGTGATGCAACGTTGCATGCCGAGGGGCGCCAAAGCCGCGTCATAGAACGTCGTGGCGCGTTTCAAGTCGTTGGTGCCGAAGTAGACATAGGTAAGCATGGCGCACCATCGGCGTTTACAAAGTAGTGAAGTCGGCCCGCATCACCCTATCGTCTTTTCCAGCACCCTCAACCAGTTGCGATAGGCGATCTTCTCGATCAGCGCTCGCCCAAAACCGCGCGCGGCCAGCGCGTCGATAAGCTTGGGCAGGCCGGCGACATCGCCGATGACGGCCGGGATCATCGCGCCGTCGAAATCGGAGCCGAGCCCGACGCCATCCTCGCCGAGCGCCTGCAGCAGCGAATCGATGTGGCGGACCATGATGTCGAGGCCGGTGTCGGCATTCATCTTGCCGTCCTCGCGCAGGAAGCCGGTGGCGAAGTTCAGGCCGACCATGCCGCCGGTCTCGCGGATCGCGCCGAGCTGCCAGTCGGTCAGGTTGCGCGAATGGCCGCAGATCGCGTGCACGTTGGAGTGGGTCGCGACCAGCGGCGCATCGCTCAAGCCCGCGACATCGCGAAAGCCCTTCTCATTGAGATGCGAGAGGTCGATCATGATCCTGAGCTGATTGCAGGCCTTGACCAGAGCCTTGCCGGCATCGGTGAGGCCGGGCCCGGTGTCGGGCGATGACGGGAAGCGGAACGGCACGCCGTTGCCGAAGGCATTCGGCCGGCTCCAGACGATGCCCAGCGAGCGCAGGCCGGCGGCGTGCAGCACATCGAGCATGGCAAGCTCGGGGTCTATCGCCTCGACGCCTTCGATGTGGAACACCGCCGCGATCGAGCCCTTCGCCATCGCCTCGCGCACGTCGCCGGCGCTGCGGCAGACGGTCAGTGCGCCGGCGCGTTCCAGCCTAAACAGGATCGAGGCCATGCCGATGGTCGAGGTGATCGCCTCGGCGCGCGGCAGCTCCGGCGGCAGCGGCTCGTTGTCGCTCGGCGCCGGCGGCACGGCGCTGCGCTTGGTCTTCTCGATCGGCGGCGGGAAGATCGCGAACATGCCACCGGCAAAGCCGCCCTTCTTCGCCCGTGGCAGATCGATATGGCCGCCCGGCGTGCCGTCGATGAACAGCTTTTCGACATCCGCTTCCTTCGACTGGTAGAGCCTGAGCAGCGTGTCGTTGTGGCCGTCAAAGACGGGGATGAGGTCGGTTGCGGTCATCAGGAGGCCATTGGCTTGAGGTGGCGGGCCGCGGGCGGCGAGGGCGTGCGCG
>NZ_RZOF01000178.1:9835-12573 GCF_003998955.1 Mesorhizobium sp. M4B.F.Ca.ET.017.02.2.1
CTTAGGCAAGATGGCTAAATCGCGCAAATGCCAGTGGCGTGTTCGCATTTGTGGCTGAGGCGTGTTCTCCTTCTCCCGTTGTGGGAGAAGGGGGAACTTGCTACCGCTTCAGCACGTCGGCCCATTCCGGATGGCGGCGGAACTGGGCGTTGGCGAACGGGCAGAGCGGGATGATCTTCTTGCCGGCCGCGCGCGCGTCCTCGACGGCGCGGGTGACGAGGCGAAGCCCCGCGCCCTGGCCGCGAAACGCGTCAGGCACCTCGGTGTGATCGATGATGAGCTGATGCTCGCCGATTTTGGTGAAGGTCATCTCGGCCTCGGCGCCGCCGGGCCCGCGCAGGACATAGCGGCCCTTGGAGCCGCGATCCTCCAGTTCGACCTCGGGCAATTGATCAGCCATTGCTCACGCTCCTTCAACCGGCAGGCCGGCAAAGAGCTGCCGCGCCGCCTCGATTTCATTCGGCCGCACTTCGTGCCCGCCATCGTGCCATTCCACAGTGACAGCGGCGCCGTCGGCGCGCAAAAAGGCCTCCAGCCGCGACGTCAAATTGGGCGGGCAGATCGGATCGCGCCTGCCGGCCGTAATCAGCACAGAGCGGCCGGCGAGGCTGCCTTTCACCTGCGGCTCGAAAGGGATCAGCGGATGCATCAGCACCGTCGCGTCGAACAGGCCGGGTTCCGCGAACGCCACCGACGCCAGGATGTTGGCGCCGTTGGAATAGCCGAGCCCAAGCACCGTCGAGGGCTTTGCCGCCTCGACATGCGCCTTGGTGAAGGCAGCCATCTTGGCGGTCGCTCGCGCCAAGTCTTCCATGTCATAGACCCCCTCGCCGGTGCGGCGAAAGAAGCGGGCGGCACCCTGCTCCGACACATCGCCGCGCGGCGACACGATGCTTGCCGAAGGCACCAGCTCGCGTCCCAGCGATACCAGCTGGTTCTCGTCGCCTCCGGTTCCGTGAAAGACGAAAAGCAGCGGACTGCCCGGCGAACCGGGCAGCAGCTTGTGAGTGTAGGTATCCTTGCTCATGGCTCAGTCTTCCAGTTTCTGCAGGTGCTGTTCGAGATAGGGCCTGAGATGCTGGTGCTGCGCCGGCAGCTTCAGCGCCTCGCCGAGATGAGCGGTGTCCTCGTCGCGGTCGAAGCCTGGCTCGTTGGTGGCCATCTCGAACAGTACCCCGCCCGGCGTGCGGAAATAGATCGCCCAGAAATAGTCGCGGTCGATCACCGGCGTCACCTGGTAGCCGGTGTCCATCAGCGCCTTGCGCACTTCGAGCTGCCTGGCGCGGTTCTCGACCGCGAAGGCGACATGGTGGACCGAGCCGGCGCCGAGATTGGCAAACGCCGCGCCCGGCAGCGATTCGATGTCGACGATGTCGGCGCCATTGCCGTTCTTGACCGCAAGCCGGCGGACGTTGCCGGACTTGTCGACCTCCCGATAGCCCATGAACTTCAACAGCTCCTCGGTGGCGCCGCCATCCCTCAGCCGAAGCTGCACCGAGTGGAAGCCGCGGATCGCCTCGTCGGCGGGAACGCCGCCCTTCGCCCAGGGCGCGCGGCCGTCGGCCTTGTCTTCGACGAGCGCAAAGCCGTCGCCATCGGGGCCGGCGAACGCGAGCCGCTTCTCGCCGAACGTCTCTTCGCGCGACAGGCCCGCGACGCCTTCATCGGCAAGGCGCTTCTCCCAGTAGCCGAGCGTGCCTTCCGGCACCGAATAGACCGTCGTGCCGACCTCGCCCACCCCATGCCGGCCCTTGCCGATATTGGGGAACGGGAAATAGGTCATCACCGAACCCGGCGTGCCGACCTCGTCCGCATAGTAGAGATGATAGACGTCGGGCGCGTCGAAATTGACGGTCTTCTTGACCCGGCGCAGGCCGAGCTTTTTGGTGAAGAATTCATTGTTCCGGCGCGCATCGCTGGCCATCGAGGTGACGTGATGCAGGCCCTTGACCTGGTCGAGCATTTTTCTGCTCCTTCCTTTTGCTGGTGCGGCCCTCGCCGCTGTCCACGCCAATTCGAGGATAGGCACGGCCGCGGCAAAGGAGGCAAACACAGAATGGACTGTGCTGTAAAAGTGAACGATATCGCATCATTTGTTCACCAATCAACAGAGATGCGCGGCCTTGCGCGACGGCCTGAATTCGGCTCCATCAGCGGCATGCCGGATGAGGAGACAAGCGCTTGGCCAGCATGAGCGGACGCCCCAACATTCTCCTGATCACATGCGACCAGTGGCGCGGCGATTGCCTGTCGGCGGCCGGCCATCCGGTGCTGAAAACACCGAATGCCGATGCACTTGCCGCCGAAGGCGTGCTGTTTCGGCGCCACTTTGGCGGGGCAGCCCCTTGTTCGCCGGCGCGCGCCTGCCTCTACACCGGGCTCTACCAGATGAACAACCGCGTCTGCCGCAACGGCACGCCGCTCGATGCCCGGCACGGCAACATCGCGCTTTCCGCCCGAGCCCTCGGCTACGACCCGACGCTCTTCGGCTATACGGATGTCTCGCTCGACCCGCGCCTGCTCGCGCCCGGCGACCCCAGGCTGAGAACCTATGAGGGCGTCCTGCCCGGCTTCACCGTGCGCCAATTCCTGCCCGAGCATCAGAAGCCTTGGCTGTCCTGGCTGAGCGCCCAGGGCATCGACGCCAGTGCCGGCCATCCCGACATCCACCGCCCGGTTGGCGAACCGAGCGACCCCGTGACCAATGCGCCACCAATTTACTCGAAGGACCAGACGCC
>NZ_RZOF01000179.1:0-12521 GCF_003998955.1 Mesorhizobium sp. M4B.F.Ca.ET.017.02.2.1
GGGAAAATCCTCGGCAAAACGCTGCAGCGCCTGATCCGTGCCGGCAAGCGTCGCGGTCGTGGTGCCGCCAGTGAAATGCACGGCCGCGACCGACAGCGCGATGCCGAACACGACAAGGGCGACCAGCACGGGCAGGCTCATGGAATGGCATCTCCTCCGGCGGCTTGCGCTTCTTCGACGCGAGTCCGACCGGCAGAACACCTAGCACGATTGACGTTTACGTCAAATGGCCGGCCAGCCTTTCGAGGCGCGACGCAGCAGCAGCCAGTGCCGGCGCAAAGCCGAAAGCCGCGCAGCGCCATCGAGCGGCGAGCGCCCTTCCATCTTGCCGAGATAGGCGCGCGTCAGCACCAGCGGCAGGAAGGCCGGGCGCAGCGAAGCCGGCAGCGCGGCGGCGCCGCGCTCGAAAGCACTGAGATGCTCGCGCGCCAGCGCGATCACCGCCGCCACCGCGCGCTGCGCGCCGGGGCCGCCGTCCGCTTTGACGAACTCTTCCGATGAAGAGCCAGCCGCCGCAAGGATATCCGCCGGCACGAAGCATTGGCCGCGTCGACGATGCAGCGGCAACAGCAGCAGAAGGCCCGTGATCGCCTGGGCGCAGCCCGCCCTCCCAGCCAATTCGGCGAAGCGCGGCGCCTCCTGGGGATCGAGCACCATTGCCGCAAGCTGTATGAGCGCAGCGGCGGTCTCGCCGCAATAGCCTTCGAGGTCGGTGCGCGACGGCATCGCGTCGTCATAGAGATCGAAGATGCGCGCTTCGAGCATGTTGTCGAAGGCCGGCTTCGGCAGGCGGTTGGCCGCTATCGTCGCCCTCAGCGCATCGGCGATCGGATGGCCGGTCTCCGCATCGTTCTCTGCCGCGATGACATCGCGCCACCATTGCAGCCGTACCTCGCCGGGCAACGGCTCGTGGATACGGTCGCGAACGGACGCGATCTCTGCATTGAAGGCATAGAGCGAAAACAGCGCGTCGCGCTTGTCGGCGGGCGCGTAGAGCGCGCTGAGATAACGGTCATGGTCGGAAGCGCGCACCGCATCCATGACGATGTTGGCGGTATCGGCCACGTCAGTCGACGGCAATCAGCGCCGCGGCCACGGCGCGGTCTTCGGCGAGCAGGACATTGTAGGTCCGCACCGCCGCGCCGGTCGACATCGGATCGGCGGCGATGCCGGCTTCCTTCAATGCCGCGCGCAGCGCCGCAGGCAGCGGCCGCAGATCCTTGCCGGTGCCGACCAGCACGATCTCGACCTTGCCGGCCTCGGCGAGCAGCTTGCTGAAGTCCGCCACCGTCAACGCCAGCGGATCGGCCGGCTCCCAGCCATGGATGCCGGACGGCAGGCAGAGCAGCGAGCCGCGATTCGACATATCGGCGAAGCGGAAGCCGCCATTGCCATAGGCCTCGATCGGCGCCCGGCCGGGGAAATGCGCCTCGCGGATGACGATGCCCTTGGCCACGGCCGCGGCGTCAGGTCGCCAGGGCCTTGCCGTTCACCGGCTTCTCCTCGTCGGCGGACGTGGCCTGCGGCCGCAACTTGAACAGGATCAGCAGCGGCGCGGCGATGAAGATCGACGAATAGGTGCCGAACACCACGCCGAACAGCATCGCCATGGTGAACGAGCGGATCACCTCGCCGCCGAACAGCACCAGCGCGAGCAGCGCCAGGATCGTCGTCACCGAGGTCAGCGTCGTTCTCGACAGCGTCTCGTTGATGGCGTTGTTCAACAGCTGCGGCAGCGGCATCTTCTTGTATTTCCGAAGATCCTCGCGGACGCGGTCGTAGACGACGATGGTGTCGTTCAGCGAATAGCCGATGATGGTCAGGATTGCCGCCAGCGACGACTGGTTGAATTCCAGTCCGGTGATGACGAAGAAGCCGATGGTCATCACCACGTCGTGCACGGTCGCGATGATGGCGCCGACCGCGAACTGCCATTCGAAGCGGAACCAGACATAGACCAGGATGCCGAGCAGCGCGATCAGCATGGCGATCGTGCCCTGCTTGGCGAGCTCGCCCGAAACCGTCGGTCCCACCACTTCGACGCGGCGGAAATCATACTGGTCCTGCAGCTCGCCGCGCACCTTGTCGATGACGGTCTGCTCGGCGTTCTCGCCACCCTCCTGGGTGCCGACGCGGATCAGCACGTCGTTCGGCTCGCCGAACTGCTGCACCTGCACTTCGCCGATGTTGAGTTCCGTCAGCCTGCCGCGGATGTCGGCGAGATCGGCATTGCCGCTCTTGGACTGCACCTCGATCAGCGAGCCGCCCTTGAAGTCGATGCCGTAGTTGATGTCGACGGTCATGAACAGCACGACAGACAGGATCGACAGCAGGCTGGAGAGCGCGAATGTCCAGCGGCGGATGCCCATGAACGGGATCTTCGTGCCGGGCGGAATGAAGGTCACCGGAGCGCGCGGCAGTTCCTTCGGCCGCGCGCGGCGCAGCCAGATCGACACCAGCAGCCGGGTGAAGGTGAAGGCGGTGAAGACCGTGGTCAGGATGCCGATGGCATAGGTGATGGCAAAGCCCTTCACCGGCCCGGTGCCGAGATAGAACAGCACCACGGTCGCGATCAGCGACGTCACGTTGGAATCGACGATGGTCGCCAGCGCCTTGGTAAAGCCGGTGTCGATCGCCTGGATGACCGAGCGGCCGGCCCGCCGCTCCTCTCGGATGCGCTCATAGATCAGCACGTTGGAGTCCACCGCCATGCCGATGGTCAGCACGATACCCGCGATACCAGGCAGGGTCAGCGTCGCGCCAAGCAGCGACAACAGCCCGACGATCATCGCCACATGCACCGCAAGCGCGATGTTGGCCAGGAAGCCGAGGAAGCCGTAGGCGACGAACATGAAGGCGACCACGAGGATCGAGCCGATGATGCCGGCGACCTTGCCGGCATGAATGGAGTCCTGCCCCAGGCCCGGACCCACCGTGCGCTCCTCGATCACCGTCAGCGTCGCCGGCAGCGCGCCGGCGCGCAGCAGCACGGCGAGGTCGTTGGCGCTCTGGGCGGTGAAATTGCCGGAGATCTGGCCGGTGCCGCCGAGGATCGGCTCGCGGATCTGCGGCGCCGAGATCACCTGGTTGTCGAGGATGATGGCAAACAGCTTGCCGACATTTTGCGCCGTCGCCTGGCCGAAGCGGGTGGCGCCCTTGGAATCGAAGCGGAAGGAAACGACCGGCTCGTTGTTCTGCGAATTGTAGGTCGCCTGCGCATCGACCAGGTTCTCGCCCGACACGATGACGCGGTTCTCGATCAGATAGGGTACCGGCGGATCGTCCTGCGAATAGAGGATCGAGGAGCCTGCCGGCGGACGGCCGTTGAGCGCGTCCTGGACCGGCATCGACTGGTCGACCATCTGGAACGTCAGCTTGGCGGTCTGGCCGAGGATTTCCTTCAATCTTTGCGGATCCTGCAGGCCGGGCACCTGGACCAGGATGCGGTCGTCGCCCTGCCGCTGCACGATCGGCTCGGTCGTGCCGAGCTCGTTGACGCGCCGCTCGACGACCTCGATCGACTGCGTCAGCGCCGTCGAGGTGCGGTATTTGATGCCCGCGTCGGTCACCGTGAACTTGAGCAGGCCGGGCTCGGAATCGTCCAGCGTCATCTCCTGGACGGATCCGCCGGTGAAGAGACCCGCCGCCACCGGGTCGGTCAGCGGCTTCAGCACCTTCTTGGCGGCGTCAAGCTGGCTGGGATCGGTGATGCGGACCTGCACCGTGCGGCCCGATCCGGAAAGGCCGGTGTAATTGATCTTGGGGTTGGCGTCGCGCAGCAGCGTCCTGATCTCGTCGCGCGAGGTCTCCAGCCGATCCTTGATCAGGTCGTTCTGGTTCATTTGAAGCAGGATGTGCGAACCGCCCTGCAGGTCGAGGCCGAGCGTCATCTGCCGCTTCGGCACCCAGCTGGGCAATTGCGCCAACGTGCTGGCGGGGAAGAGATTGGGCGCGGCGAGGACCACGGTGGCGGCCACGGCCAGCCAGATCAGGATCATCTTCAGGCGCGAAAAATAGAGCATTCGTTCTTATCCGTTCAGGCGTACAAGCGGCAGCGTTCCGCCTTCAATTCGGTTATTTCTTGGCGTTCTGGTTCGCCACCGGCTCGCCCTTGACGCGCACGTCCGAGATCGTCGAGCGCAGCGCCGTCACCTTGGTGCCGCCGCCGAGGTCGATCTCCAGTTCGTTGTCGTCGATCACCTTGGTCACCTTGCCGACGAAACCGCCGCCGGTCACGACCGTATCGCCACGCCGCACCGCCGAGAGCATTTCCTGGCGCTTCTTCAGCTGCGCGCGCTGCGGCCGGATGATCAGAAAATACATGATCACGAAAATCAGGACAAACGGCAAAATGCTGATGAACATGTCTGGCGAGGCGCCGACGCCCTGGGCGTATGCCGGTGTAACGAACATCAAGAAACTCCTGAATGGTGAAAAACCGCCACAAGGCGGCCCCGCGAAATTTGGCCGGAATATAGTCGGTAAAGTTGCCAATGCAACTGCGCCGCCGGGCGAATCCGCTGCTTTTCCGGCCGGTTGGCGCGTGTTAGAGCATGATCGCCGAATGCCGGGTGCGGTCCGCGGAAAAGATCATGCTCCGGCAAAAGGTTGGAAGCGGTTCTTATCCCGCCGCGAAAGAGCGGATTTCCGCCTGCCAGATCCCGAACGCCAGATCAAAAGACAAGACATGACCGACAGCACCCTCGACGCCCTGAACCAGAAGCTCGACCGCCTGATCGAAGCGGTCACCCGGCTTGCCCGGCCGCCGGTGCCGCAAACAGACCTTGCCGGGGCCGATTGCTTCGTCTGGCAGGCCGATCCCGGCTATCTGGAGCCGGTGCGCAAGGTCAACCGCGTCGACATCGGGCTGATCCGCGGCGTCGATCGCGTCCGAGACATCCTTGTCGACAACACCGAGCGCTTCGCCTCGGGCTTTGCCGCCAACAATGTGCTGTTGTGGGGTGCGCGCGGCATGGGCAAATCGTCGCTGGTCAAGGCGGTGCACGCAGCGGTCAATGCCTCCGACAAGCTCGATCGGCCGCTCAAGCTGATCGAGATCCACCGCGAGGACATCGACACGCTGCCCAAGCTGATGGGATTGCTCAAGGCCGCCCCCTTCCGCTTCATCCTGTTTTGCGACGACCTCTCCTTCGACCATGACGACACGTCCTACAAGTCGCTGAAGGCGGCACTGGAAGGCGGCGTCGAAGGCCGTCCGACCAATGTCATCTTCTACGCCACCTCGAACCGGCGGCATCTGTTGCCGCGCGACATGATCGACAATGAGCGCTCGACCGCCATCAATCCCTCTGAAGCGGTCGAGGAGAAGGTCTCGCTGTCCGACCGTTTCGGCCTCTGGCTCGGCTTCCACAAATGCTCGCAGGACGAATATCTCGACATGATCGACGGCTATGTCCGCCATCACGGCCTGGCCATCGACCCCGAGACGCTGCGCGCCGAGGCGCTGGAATGGGCGACGACGCGCGGCAGCCGCTCCGGCCGCGTCGCCTGGCAGTTCACACAGGATCTGGCGGGACGTCTCGGCAAGCCGCTGACGGACTGATAGCTGTCATCCGAAAGCAGGCATGAGGCCTGCTGACGTTACGACCAAGCAGCGCTTGTTCTTTATTTGTTCCGATCGTTGTGTCATCTTCCTTCGGTGACTCGAAGGCCCGAAGGAGAACGCATTGGATAGCAAGGGCGCGGCGTTTCGCAGGCTTCATCAGGAACCAGGTACGTTCATCATTCCCAATCCCTGGGACATAGGCACGGCACGGATTCTGGCGGCCATGGGTTTTCGGGCCCTCGCCACCACCAGTGCCGGCATGGCGTTCTCCCTTGGCGTCGCCGAAGGACAGGTCTCGCGAGAAGATACGCTAAGTCACTGTCGGTCCATCGTGGCGGCAACGCCACTGCCCGTCTCCGCCGATCTCGAAAAGGGCTTCGGTGACAGTCCGCAAAGTGCTGCCGAGACGATCGAGGCCGCGGCCGGCATCGGCCTGGCCGGATGTTCTCTCGAAGACCATACCGGCAGGCATGACGATCCGATCTATGAATTCGCGCTGGCGGTCGAGCGGATCGAGGCGGCCGCACAGGCGCGCCGCGCCCTGCCGGATGATTTCGTCCTGACGGCGCGCTGCGAGAACTTCCTCTGGGGCCGCCCCGATCTGGATGACACCATCAGAAGGCTGCAGGCTTTCGAGAAGGCCGGCGCCGATGTGCTCTATGCGCCCGGCCTCCACGACCTCGGCATGATCCGCACCGTCTGCGGCGCCGTGACGAAACCGGTCAATGTCGTCATGGGCATGCCCGGCGCCACGTTTGGCGTGGCCGAATTGGCGGATGCTGGCGTCAAGCGGATCAGCGTCGGCTCGGCGCTGGCGCGGCTCGCCTATGGCAAGTTCGTCCACGCCGTGCGGGAGATGAAATCCGCGGGCACCTTCCGGTTTTCCGAGAAAGCGATGGGCTTCGCGGAACTGGAAGGCTTCTTCACCGGATCAACGCAAGCTTGAGTTCGCCACCCGTCTGCCGCGGCGCTGGACGTTTGCCAAAGCGGTGCCGGCAGCGACTGAAAAAGCCCGCCCCTTGCGGAGCGGGCTGAGCCGGCGGGCTGGACTGGAGGTCTCAGACGGCCCGCAATTGTTCTTCTTCTATTCGAGATAGCCCGACGGATCGACCGGGGCGGAGTTCTTGCGCACCTCGAAGTGCAGCTTCGGCGAGTCGGTGGTGCCGCTCATGCCCGACAGCGCGATCTCCTGGCCGCGCTTGACCTTCTGGCCGCGCTGCACCTCGATCGAGCTGGCATGGCCGTAGACGGTGACCAGACCGTTCTCGTGCCGCACCAGGACGGTGTTGCCGAATTCCTTCAGCCCGTCGCCGGCATAGATGACGACGCCGTTCTCGGCCGCCTTCACCGGCGTTCCCTCGGGGACCGCGATGTCGACGCCGTCCTTGCCGCCGCCAAAATTGGAGATCACGCGGCCGCGCACCGGCCAGCGCATCTTGCCGATGCCGGTGGCATCCGGCGCCACCGCGTCGTCGTCCTCGGCCTGCTGGATGACCTTGGCGTCCTTCTTCGGCGGCGTGTAGGAGGCGAGCGTCTCGGTCGGCTTCGCCGCCGGCTGCGTGGTGGCCGTCGTCACCGGGTCGACCTTGACCGGCTTCGCGGCGGCGACAGTCGCCGTGCCGCCGGCCGGAACCTTCAGCGTCTGGCCGATCTTGAGCAGGCCGTCCTGCATGCCGTTCGCCTGCTTCAGCGCCACGACGCCGACACCGGTCTTCCTGGCGATGGACGACAGCGAGTCGCCCTGCTGGACCGTGTAGGTGCCGCCGGCGCCAGCCGGCTTGGCGGAGGCGACCTGCGTCGCGGGCTTGGCGTCCTTCAATCCGCTGGCGGCGGCAGAAGCGTCGACCGGCGCGGCCGACTTGCCGTCCTTGAGCTTGGGCTGCTGCGGCAGCACGGCGATCTTCTCGGGCGCGCTGGCGGGCTTCGGCGCATTCGCGGGCTTGGTGTCGGCGAGTTTCTGCGCCGGCTCCTTGCTCGAATAGGCATAGGCGGGAATGACCAGCTTCTGGCCTGTCTTCAGGCCCTTGGTCGCACTCAGACCGTTGACCTTCATGATCACGTCGGCCGGCACCTTGTAGCGCTGCGCCAGGCCGGAGATGGTCTCGCCGTCCCGGACCACGATCTCGGTGGCGTGCGGCGTGCCGGCGGCCGCCATCTTCGAGTCGGGCTGCGCCTCCTTGAACGGCTTCGCCGCCGGGGCGACGGTGCCTGTGGTCGTCCTGTCGACATGCTTGGCGGGCGGCGCCAGGACCGGGGCCGAAGCGGTGCGCATCGGCTTCGCGGCGGGCGCCTGGGCCGGCTGTGACACCGGCGGCGGCAGCTGCTGCACGGAAACCGGCTCCAGGCTGGAGCGGCTCACCGACTGGGTGTGGCTGCCATCGACCGGCGCCGGCGCCATCGCGGTGTCGCCCGGATAGGGTTGGGCGGCGTCCTGTTTATCGATGATGGCGCGTTGATTGTTGGTCGAGGAGGTGAAGACGTCGTCGACACCGTTGAAGCGGGCGACCTGGGAGCTGCACCCCGCGGCGGCGCCTGCAATCATGAGGACGGCGCAGCCACGCGCCAGATTGCGTCCGTTTGCCTTCAAAACACTGAATTGCATCGCACTAACCCGCACAGACCCGGTACAAACTGGTCATGATTAAAGCGCGTTAATGTTACTGGCCGGTTAACCCCTTAGAATCCGGCGAAAATTTTCTTAAAATATTCGAAGAGTGTCAGATGACGGCGGCGACGCTGCGCAGGATCGGCTGCAGCCTGACGATACCGATGTCCTCGCGCTCGAAGCGGCTGCCGACTTTGGTGAGCTTTGCCAGCACCTGCTCGCCCTCCTCCGGGCCGATCGGCGCGATGACCACACCGCCGCTCGACAACTGGTCGAGCAGGAAACGCGGCAGGTTGTCGAAGGCCGCCCAGGCAACGATGCGGTCGAACGGCCCTTCATTCGGCAATCCGTTGGAGCCATCCGCCTGGCGGACGATGACATTGCCGATGCCGAGCGCCTCGAAGCGCTGTTTGGCCTGCTCGGTCAGCGTCTTGTAACGGTCGATGGTGACGATGCGCGACGCCAGCCGCGACATCACCGCCGCCGTGTAGCCAGTCCCGGTGCCGATCTCCAGCACGCGGTTGCCGGGCTCGACGCCAAGCGCCGCGAGCACCGCGGCCTGCAGGTCGGCGCCCTCGATCGCCTCGCCGCATTCGATCGGCAGCATGCCGTCCGACCAGGCGAGCGAATGGAACTGTCCGGACAGGAAGCCACGGCGCGGCGTCGCCTCGAAGGCGGCAATCAGCGGCTTCGGCGCCGACCCCCGGCCGCGCAGGCGCAGCAGGAAGGCGGCAAAACCTTCGCGGTCGTCGACTGAAATCGGCTGGTTCATGCGAGCGCCTTGGTCAGTTGGTCGCGAATTTCATGAGCTGTAAGGTCGAGCTGCAGCGGCGTCACCGACACCAGTCGGTTGCGCATGGCATGGAGATCGGTGCCCTTCTTGCCTTCGACCGGCTCGCGGCCAAAGCGCAACCAGTAGTAAGGCAGGCCGCGCCCGTCGCGGCGCTCGTCCACCCACAGGCTGTGCACCAGCTTGCCTTGCGAGGTGACGACGGTGCCCTCGATCTCGTCGGGCGCGCAATTCGGAAAATTGACGTTGAGCAGCACGCCGTCCGGCAATGGCATCGCCACCAGCTTTTTCAGCAGCGCCGGCGCCAGCGCCTCGGTGGTCTCGTAGGGAACGACGCGGTCCTCGCCGGCATAGGAATAGGCCTGGCTGACCGCGATCGAGCGCACGCCGAGCAATGCGCCCTCCATGGCGCCGGCGACCGTGCCGGAATAGGTGACGTCGTCGGCGATGTTGGCGCCGGAATTGACGCCGGACAGGATGAGGTCGGGCATGCCCGGCAGGATCTTCTTGACACCCATGATGACGCAATCGGTCGGCGTGCCGCGCACGGCGTAGTGCTTGTCGCCAATCTTGCGCAGCCGCAGCGGCTCGGAGATCGACAGCGAATGCGCGTAGCCGGATTGATCCTGCTCCGGCGCCACCACCCAGACGTCGTCCGACAGCGTGCGCGCGATGCGTTCGAGCGACGCCAGGCCCTCGGCATGGATGCCGTCATCATTGGTCAAGAGAATGCGCATTACTTCGATTCGATCTTGGTCAGACCACCCATGTAAGGCCGAAGCGCTTCAGGAATGGTTACGCTGCCATCCTCATTCTGGTAGTTTTCGATGACGGCGATAAGAGCCCGGCCGACCGCGGTGCCCGAACCGTTCAGCGTGTGGACGAAGCGGTTGCCCTTGCCGTCCTTGTCCTTGTAGCGAGCGTCCATGCGTCGTGCCTGGAAGTCGCCGCAGACCGAACAGGACGAGATTTCGCGATAGGCGTTCTGGCCGGGCAGCCAGACCTCGATGTCATAGGTCTTGCGCGCGCCGAAGCCCATGTCGCCGGTGCACAGCGTCATGGTGCGGAACGGCAGCTCCAGCCGCTTCAGCACTTCCTCGGCGCAGGCCGTCATCCGTTCGTGCTCGGCGATCGAGCTTTCCTGGTCGGTGATCGAGACCAGTTCCACCTTGTAGAACTGGTGCTGGCGCAGCATGCCGCGGGTGTCGCGCCCGGCCGAGCCCGCTTCCGAGCGGAAGCACGGCGTCAGCGCCGTGTAGCGCAGCGGCAGCTTTTCATGCGCGGTGATTTCTTCGCGCACCAGGTTGGTGAGCGGCACCTCGGCGGTCGGGATCAAGCCCAGCCTGCCGTCGCCATGCGGCGTGAAAAACAGGTCGAGCTCGAACTTCGGCAATTGGTTGGTGCCGAAGAGGACATCGTCCTTGACCATCAGCGGCGGGATGATTTCCTCATAGCCATGCTCGGTCGTGTGCAGATCGAGCATGAACTGGCCGAGCGCGCGCTCCATCCGCGCCAGCTGGCTCTTAAGCACCGTGAAGCGCGAGCCTGACAGCTTCGCCGCCCGCTCGAAATCCATCATGCCCAGCGCTTCGCCGACCTCGAAATGCTCCTTCACCCAGTTCGGGCGCGCAGGCACCTCGCCGAAAGTGCGCTTCACCACATTGTCGTGCTCGTCCTTGCCGACCGGAACCTCATCCAGCGGCACGTTGGGCAGCACCGCCAGCGCATCGTTCAGCGCTTTGTCGAGCTCGCGCTCGCGCGCCTCGCCGTTCTGGATGAAGGCCTTGATCTCGCCGACTTCGGCTTTCAGTTTTTCGGCCAGAGCGGCATCGCCCGAACGCATAGCGTTGCCGATCTCCTTCGAGGCGGCGTTGCGGCGTTCCTGCTTGACCTGCAGTTCGGTTAGATGCGCGCGCCGCGCCTCGTCGCTGGCGATCAGGCCATCGACGGTGGACTGCGCCTCGGCCGCCGACCACGAGCGCTTGACCAGCGCCTCGGCAAGGGCCTTCGGGTTGTCGCGAATCCATTTGATGTCAAGCATGGTCTGAACGCTCCTGAGCTAAGGCTCGAGGGCGTAAACCGCATCCACGATCGATGCAAGATGGGCCGGGCGGCGGTTACCGTTTTCCGCCGCCGCCGCGTTACGATGCCGCCGGCGCCGAGGGCTCGTCCGGCGTCTTGTCGGCCACGGTCTCGTCTGCCTCCTGCTTCTCGCGCGCCAGACGGTCCCGCTCCTGGCTGCGTTCGATCAGCCGGGCCGACCAGATGGCGACCTCGTAGAGCAGGATGGTCGGGATGGCCAGGCCGATCTGGCTCATCGGATCTGGCGGCGTCAGCACGGCGGCAACGACGAAGGCGATGACGATCGCCCATTTGCGCTTCTCGGCCAGCGCCTTCGACGACAGCATGCCGACCCTGGTCATCAGGCTGGTCACCACCGGCAGCTGGAACACCAGGCCGAAGGAGAAGATCAGCGTCATGATCAGGCTGAGATATTCCGAGACTTTCGGCAGCAGCGATATCTGCACCTGGTCGTTGGTGCCGGTCTGCTGCATGGCGAGGAAGAACCACATCACCATCGGCGTGAAGAAGAAATAGACCAGCGAGGCGCCCATCAGGAACAGGATCGGCGAGGCGATCAGGAACGGCAGGAAGGCGTTGCGCTCGTTCTTGTAGAGGCCTGGCGCGATGAATTTGTAGATCTGCGTGGCGATCAGAGGGAAGGCAATCACCATGCCGCCGAACATGGCGAGCTTGACCTGCGTGAAGAAGAACTCCTGCGGCGCCGTATAGATCAGCTCGACCTTGTGCGGGTCGAGCCCGGCCCACTGCGTCGCCCATTTGAACGGCACGACCAGGAGGTTGAACAGCCGCTTGGCGAAGAAGAAGCAGACGAGGAAAGCGACGAAGAAGCCGCCCAGCGACCAGATCAGCCGCCGGCGCAGCTCGATCAGATGCTCGATCAATGGCGCCGACGATTTCTCGATTTCGTCTCGTTCCTGATCCGTGACGCTCACTTGGCGGCTCCCGCCGTCTTCTTAGGCGCGGGCTTCGTCGCCGGCGCGGACTTCGTCGCCGGCGCCGTCTTCTTGGGCGAGGGCTTCGCCGTCGCCGGCTTCGTCACTGGCGCCGCCTTCACTTCAGACTTATTCGCCGCCTTGCTAGCTGCCGGCTTCGATGTCTTTGCTGGTGCGGCTGGCTTGGCGGCTTTCACTGGCGTCGGCTTTGCCTGCGCCTTTGCAGCCTTCGCCACGGTTGCGGGTGCCTTGGCAGTCTTCGCCGCGGCCGGCTTCTTGGCGTCCACCTTCTGCGGCGCCGCCGTTGCAGCGGCAACTGCCGGCGCCACAACGGCATCGTCGGTCATCGCCGGGAAGATGGGCGCCGCCGGCGTCGCTTCCGGTGCCTCGACGCCAGGCAATACCGTCGCGCCGTTCTTCAGCGGCTCGCTGGCCTGCGGCGTCGAAGCGGCCGGCGTGGCCGGATCGACGGCAGGCTTCGGCTTCATCGCGGCATCGACGCCGGAGCGGACATCGGCCGCCGCCTGTTCGAACGGATTGAGC
>NZ_RZOF01000017.1:0-37217 GCF_003998955.1 Mesorhizobium sp. M4B.F.Ca.ET.017.02.2.1
CGCGCGCCGCCATTTGCTTTCGCAGCCGAGCAGTGCGCTCGCGGTATTCCTGCTGACTAAATGCAGGTACGCGTTCCTGTTGCCTAGAGGTGGGCATGAGCAGCTTTCTCCTATCTTGGTAAATGTCGATCGCAGGAGGCGATCAATTGGTTTTGCTTTCTTCAAGTGCGCCTTTGAATCCGATCGTACTTGGCTAAGTGGGCAGCCTAGGTCGACCCGTTCGAGGGAGTCAGGTACCGGTCCGATGCGGAGGCGTCGGCAATCCAATCCATCAGCCCCTTGCTAAGGCTGCGCGGGACAAGGAGGTCGCATTCGAACCCGCTCCTGCGCAGCAGCAGCACCGGCATATGATCGAGGCCCGTCTGGATTGCCCGTCCATCTCCCAGTGTCTCCCAATCCGCCGCGACACACCGCTCCAGCACCTGTTTGAGGCCCCTGCCAGACAGCCGGAGCCGAATCCTGCCCTCGCCGAGCGGGAGTGTGCAGCCGAATTCCGCGTCGACGTCGATCACAGGCGGCGGGCCGTCGCAAAGCAGCCAAAACCGGCGCGGCGCGATCCGAATGACGAGCCTATCGTCATGACGAGCAGTGTCGCCGACCTTGTTCGGCAAAGGCTCGCCCAGTATCCTATTCAGTACCACCTCAAATTTTGCCATTGCGCCGTCCCAACCCTCGAATTGCAGGATCGAGCAGTCATAGGCCGCCATCTCAAACCCGCCCATGTTCGAACCATCAGCCATGGAGTCGCTCACCCTTCGGGTCGAGGAAAATAGGCGAGACTATCCGGGCTCGAACCGTCTGGCCCTTCATGGGATAGGCAGCGACGATCTCAGCGCCCTCCTCCGCGGCATTTCGGGCAATCAAAGCGAGCCCAACCGAGGCGTCGAGCGTGGGGCTGTAGGTCACCGAGGTGATCCGGCCGAGACCATGGCCGTGCATCCGCTCGCCAGGCCTGAATAGAATAGCGCCTCCGCTCAACCTCTTGCCCGGCTCAAGGCAGCGTAGTCCGACCAGCCGCGGCCTCGCCGGGTCACTGAGAGCTTCACGGCGGCCAAGCACATCGCCTACATAGCCGCTGCGCTTACCCGCCATGCGGCTGAGTCCGAGGTCGTCGAGCGTCGTCCTGCCGTCGATCTCCGGCCCAGCGACATGGCCTTTCTCGACGCGCAAGGCGCCCAGAGCCTCGACCCCGTAAGGCTTTTGGCCGAAAGGCGTGCCGGCCTCGATCAACCGGCACCACATTTCCTTGCCGACGCTAGCACCGGTATAGATCTCGTAAGCCCGCTCGCCCGAAAAGCTGAGACGAATGATGCGCAGGGGCTTGTCCCTATATCGACCTTCAAGAAAACCCATATGCGGCAACGCTTCATTGGAAACGTTCAGATCGGGGAACGCGGCGGCGAGGATTTCCCGACTCGTTGGACCGGCCACGGACATCGCCGCCCATTCGTCGGTGACCGAAGTTACCGAAACACGCAGGCCCGGCCAGGCGGTATCGAGCAGGAATTCGAGCCGGGACATCACGTCCGCGGCCTTCGCGGTCGATGTCGTCATAAAAAAATGCCGCTCGCTGAGCCGCATCGTTGTGCCATCATCGAAGACGATGCCGTCGTCGCGCAGCATGATGCCGTAGCGCGCGCGGCCGATCGGCAGCTTGGCAAAACCGTTAACATAGACTCGGTCGAGGAATTCAGCCGCGTCCGGCCCCTGGACGTCGATCTTCCCTAGCGTGGAAATGTCCATCAGGCCGGCCGCCTCGCGTACCATTCGCATTTCGGCGGGATAGGCCTGGTCAACATCGCGGCCGGAAGCAAGGTAAAACGAGGGCCGCATCCAGACGCCCGTCTCCAGCATCTGCGCGCCGTTAGCGACATGCCAGTCATGCATTGGCGTGCGCCGGAACGGCTTGTAAAGATGGCGCTGGCTGCGCCCAGCCAGCGCTCCGACGGCGACTGGGGTATAGGGAGGCCGAAATGTAGTCGTGCCAACGTCCGGAACCGCCATCCCGCGCAGACCGGCCATGGCGGAAATCGCGATGACATTGCTTGTCTTGCCCTGGTCGGCGCCCATTCCGAGCGTCGTATATCGCTTCAGATGTTCGACCGACTCGTATCCCTCACGATGCGCCAGCGCGACGTCACTGACGGTTACGTCCATCTGCAGGTCGATGAAGGCCTTGCCTTTGGTAAGTTCCGCCTTTCGGTTCCCGAACCATCTCTCACCCGATCGAGTGGGGAGAGAATCCTGCGGCCGTCTGGCAGGGCTACCGTCCTTTCCCCCCACGAAGTGGGGGAGAGGTCCCGAGCGAGGCGAGGTGACGAAATGGCTACCATTAGGTCCCGCGTTGATCTCAGCAAGATCGAGGCTGAAGGGCGGCTGGACTGATTTCGTTGCGCCGCAGAACGCAGCTGCTTCGGCCCCCGCACGATGCCCCTCCTCGATGGCACCGGCTGTGATGAAGCCTCCTGTCACGGCGCCGGCGACGAACTGCCCCGCTCCGAGCTTTCCGGGAACGAAATCCTTTATGTCCTCGCGATATACGGGCCTTACCCCAAGATGGCAGGTCAGATGCACCGTCGGCGACCAACCGCCCGAGACCACGACCAGGTCGCATTTCAAGGTAATCGTACCGCCCGGTTCGGAAAGCGTAACAGCGCGTACGGCATGACGCCCCAAAGCATTGGAGATTAGCGACTTCCTACGGACGGCAATGCCCCAGTGGCGCGACTGTTCCAATCGTTCATGTGTCGGTTCCGCGCGGCCGTCGGCTATCGTCACTTCGGCCCCGGCTGCCGCAAGATCAAAGGCTGCGGAATAGGCGCTGTCGTTGTCGGTTGCGACCATCACCCTCGTACCCGCAAGTACGGCAAAGCGGTTCAGATAGGTCCGCGCCGCGGAGGCCAGCATGATGCCGGGCCGGTCATTGTTGGCGAAGGTAAGCGGCCGCTCGATCGAGCCCGTAGCGTAGACCATCGTTTTCGCGCGCAAAAGCGCGACCATCTGGCGCGCCTCGCCTTTTGCCGGATCGGCGGTTCCTGAGCCGTGCCGCTCCACGAGCCCGAGCACATTGCTGTCATAGGCACCAAACGCGGTGGTGCGCGTCATCATCGAAACATTCGGCATGTGGGCGAGCCGTGCGAGCGTTACGGAAAGCCAAGCCCGGGCCTCGCCGTCCGCCGGCTCCGACAAAAGCGTACCGCCAGCCAAAAAATCCTGCTCTACGAGGACCACCTTGGCGCCCGCCTCGCCCGCCGCCAGTGCCGCTGAAAGCCCCGCAGGTCCGGCCCCGATCACGGCCACATCGGCGAAGAGATTGCGCACCTCGTACCGATCCGGATCTGGCTCCTCGCCCGCTCGGCCGAGCCCGGCGGCATTGCGGATGAAATGCTCATAGACCATCCATGCCCGCCGCGTCGGGCCCATGAAAGTCTTGTAGTAAAAACCGGCCGACAGAAAAGGCGCGAACAGTCCGTTCACGCTTTGGATGTCGAACTTCAACGACGGCCAGCGGTTCTGGCTCTCGGCAACCAGCCCGTCGGCCAGTTCCACCGTGGTAGCTGGTAGGTTCGGCTCGCGGCGCCCCCTCGCCCCCACCGTCACGAGCGCATTCGGCTCCTCCGGCCCTGCAGAATAGATCCCGCGGGGCCGGTGGTACTTGAAGCTGCGGCCGACCAGGCCGAATCCGTTCGCCAGTAGCGCCGAAGCGAGCGTATCGCCTCGGTACCCAGCTAAAGCCTTGCCGTCAAAGATGAATTCCATCGGTCGCGATCGGTCGATCCGGCCGCCTTCGTGAAGCCGCCTCATGCGCGTGCCTCCCGCGCGGAGCGGACTGAGGCGATCTCATGGTTGCGTGTATCGCGCCCGACCACCAACCATTGACGGCACCCTATCACGTGCTGCCAATACTCGCGATGCGGTCCGGCCGGGTTCTCGCGCACGAAGACGTATCGGTACCAAGCCTCGAAATCCGCGTCGTCGTGGACAGGACGGATGACCGACGCGTCACCGCCGTAGCGGAACTCGTCGTGGTCGCGCGGACCGCAGTAGGGACATTCGATGCGTAGCATGGTCTTGGGTCTCTCGGTTATTGCAGCCAGGCGAACGGCCCGATGCCGGCCTCGTCGATCGTGCGGCCGGTGCGGAAACGGTCCAGGCTGTAGCCGGCGCTCAGCGGATGCGCCTTTCCGGTGGCGATGGTATGCGCGAAGCACCATCCTGAGGCCGGGGTGGCCTTGAAGCCGCCATAGCACCAGCCACCGTTTAGGTAGAGCCCGTCGATTGGCGTAGGGCAGATGATAGGGCTGCCGTCCGGCGTCATGTCCATCACCCCGCCCCAGTGGCGCAGAATGCGCAGGCGGGAAATGCAGGGCATCAGCGCGACCGCTGCCTCCGCGACTTCACGTACCATGCCGAGATTGCCGCGTTGGGCATAGGAATTGTAGCCGTCCAGCCCGCCGCCGAACACCAGCCCACCCTTGTCGGATTGGCTAACGTAGAAATGCTCGGTCCCGTGGGCCACGATGTGGTGGACCAGGGGCTTGATCGGCTCTGTGACAAAAGCCTGCAAGACATGGCTCTCGATCGGCAGTTCAAGGCCCGCCTTCCGGCCGAGCAGTGAGGTGTGACCCGCCACTGCAAGCCCTACTTTCCCGGCCTGGATCCGGCCCCTCTTCGTATCAACTCCAACGATGCGCTCGCCGTCACGAACGAAACCCGTCACCTCGCAGCCCTGGATGATGTCGACGCCATGGGCGTCGGCGGCGCGCGCGTAGCCCCAGGCCACCGCGTCGTGACGTGCCGTGCCGGCGCGACCTTGGAAGATCGCGCCATGGATCGGGGCACGCGCCTTATCGGAGAAATCGAGGTAGGGGACGAGCCGCCGCACCTCATCTCGGTGGAGAATGTCGGCGTCGATGCCGTTCAGCCGCATGATGTTGGCGCGGAAGCCGAAGCTATCGAGCTGGTCGGCCGAATGGGCCGTGATGAGCATGCCTCGCTGCGAGAACATGACGTTGAAATTCAGCGCCTGCGACATGCCTTCCCAGAGCTTCATAGAGAATTCGTAAAACTGGGTGTTGCCGTCGAGCAGGTAGTTGGAGCGGATGACCGTGGTGTTTCGGCCGACATTGCCGCCGCCGACATAGCCCTTCTCCAGCACGGCGACGTTGCGGATGCCGTGGTTCTCGGCGAGATAGAAAGCGGCCGCCAAGCCGTGCCCGCCGCCGCCCACAATCACAACATCATAGGCCGGCTTCGGATTGGGTGCGCGCCAGGCGCGCCGCCAGTACCTGTCGCCGGAAAGGCCATTGCGTAGGATGGAAAAAACCGAATAGCCGGGCATACGGTTCCCTTATTTTGACGAAGAGGAGGCGGGCGAACCTGCAGAAGGCTTCCGCACCTTGCTCGAAGATACGGAAGGGTTCGGAGATTGCGATGCCGGGAAAGGGAAGCGTCGTGTGTCGTAGTTGAGGAAGGGTAGTATTGCGCGTCCATGTCTTGTGACGGCGCGATCCTGGGAGTCAGAATCGAAGAGGTTTGGCATTCCGTGCTGTCCCTTCCGGAGCTTCAAAGACAGTTCATAGAAAACGCGGATGCATGTGAACTCGGTCGTTACCAATTCACCAACATAGATGAACTTCGTCCTGAGTCAGGCCGGTCCGGATAGCAATCGGGTCGTCACAGAAAAATGCCTCAATACCAGGCGAGAGGACGTCTCTTATATGCACTACACTTCACTCTGCGTTGACGGGGCGGATGCAGCTGGAACACTGCCCCTAAAGTATGCGCCACTTGGCGTTGGATGCGCCAACATAGAGTCGCGAACGGTACCATCGCGTTTTCAGATGACAGAAGACGTGGCCCATGGGATGCGCTGGCGTTGAGTTGGCTCCTCGAAAGGTGGACCGCTATTCGACGCTTTGCCAGGCCCTAGCGCAGGCATCTTGCATGTGACCAACCCATCGCGGGCATTTAAGGACAGGGATCTGCGATGCAGGTCGCCACGAGGGTTAGATCGCCGCCAAGAGCGGTTTCACCCTACAAAACGAGGCTACCCACCTCTGACACTGAAGCCCGTGTCAAGCCGCGGGTACTGGACGCGCGCGCTGAAGGCCCAGGGTCGATCTCCACCCCGCAACGAAGAGGATCATCAAAACGACCAGGGGCAAAAGGATAAACAGCGTCGCTACTGCGGCAATGGTAGGGTCGATTTGGTGGCGAATATCTTCCCACATCTTTAGCGGCAGGGTGCGCATCGAGATCCCTCCTACCAAAGATGTAATGACGACCTCATCAAAGGAGTGAAGGAACGCGAACACAGCGCCGCCGATTATACCCGGCCGAATCAGCGGCAGCGTCACCCTCATGAAGGTCTGCAGTGGCCCAGCCCGCATGCTCATAGCTGCCTGCTCCAGCTGCGGGTCGAAATTCGCCAGCGACGCCGATACGATTACGAGGACATAGCCGATAGCGCCGATGGTATGCGCCAGGACAATGCCGGTCATCGAACCGAGCAACCCGAGTTTGAGCAGCCCGAGATAGGTCGCTATGCCGACGACGATAACCGGAAAGGTGATCGGCGTCAGCATCGCCATTGTCAGGAAGCTGCGCAGGCGCGGAAGGGCGCGGTTAAGCCCGAAGGCTGCAAGCGTGCCGATGATGGTCGACAGGATGACAACCATAAAGCCGATCTGGATGCTCATCCAGGCGGCGGCGTACCATGACGGATCGCCAAAGAAGGATTCATACCACTGCAGCGAAAAACCTGACGGAGGGAATTGCAAATACTTCCCAGCACTGAAGGACATGATGACGACAAGAACCTCTGGAAACAGTAGGTAGAACATAACGAGCGCGAGAAACATTATGCCGACTAGCTGCGGCCAGCGACCGTCGCCACCTGCGCGGTAGAGCTGTGCTATCCAGCGCTTCGCCCGATAGGAAATAAAAAACTCACCGAGACGGTGCCATGACTTCAGCGATGGTTGCGCCGTGCGGCGCGACGTACCTGAGAGATCGAGCCCGACCATCGAGAGCACGACGATGGCGACTGCCAGGAGGACAAAGGCCGAGGCAGCGACGCGTCCCATGTCGAAAGAGCTACGGACCTGCGACGCAATGAAGGTCGATAGCATGGCGTCTCCCAACCCGCCGAGTGCGGCTGGCGCGATGTAGAAGCCGAGGCAGACCACAAAAACCAACAGGCAGCCGCTGCGCACGCCCGGCATGCTGAGAGGGAAGAAAACGCGCCAGAAAGCTGTGGCCGGTCGCGCGCCCATGCTGCGAGCCGCCGCCATCAGTGATTTGTCGATGCCCATCATGGCACTGACCAGAGGCAAGATCATCATAGGCAGCATGATGTGCACCATTCCGATATAGACGGCCATGCGGTTGTAGATAAGTGGCAGCGGACTGGAAATAAGGCCGTGGTCAACCAGCAGATTGTTTATCAGACCGCCATCGCCAAGGATCACGATCCACGCATAGGTCACGACCAGTCCACTGGTCAGATAGGGCACCAGGACGAGCACAATGAGCGCCATGCGTAGCCGTTTCGAGGCGGCCACGATCAGATAGGCCGTGGGATAGCCGATAAGGAGGCAGATAGCCGTGGCTACTACACTAATCTCGATGGTCTGGAAGAGAACGCGCACATTTGCCGGCTGGCCGAAGAACGCCTTATAGTTGCCAGTCGAAAAAGCCGGTGCGTTAAAGCTGGTCAGGAAGAGCTGAACAATTGGTATGCCGAATACCACGAGAAGCACGGCAAGGGCCGGCCCAGTGAGAGCGATGGGCATTCGGCCAAATTCCCGAAGCGTCTTCATCAGAACCTCACGCCGTGACAAAGCGAACGTCGGACCGCAGCCAGTCGAGGCGTACCTCATCGCCAGGTCGGAAGATCTGTTGGCCCGCAGCCACGTGCTCGCGAACGATAAGCACACTGTCCCCGGCGCGCACTTGGTATTTCCGCAACGGGCCAGCATAAATCATGTCTTCGACAACGCCAGTGACAAATTGTCTTTGGTCCGCGTCGGCTCGCCTTTGAGCCCCCCGAGCGGCAACGCAGATACGCTCCGGCCGGAGCATCGCGACAGTGCCCAAGGGCGGCGCGGCATCGGATTCGACTTTGAACCCGCAATTCTCGAGGGCATTAGCCTCGCCCATAAAGTTCGCCACGAATTGTGTCGCGGGCCGGTCATAGAGAGCCTCCGGTGTATCGGTCTGCTCGATTTCCCCGGCGCGCATGACGACGATTCGGTCCGATAGCGTGAGCGCCTCCTCCTGGTCGTGCGTGACGCAGATGGTTGTTTTGCCAAACTCCCGGTGCAGGCTTTTAATCTCGCCTTGCATCTGCTCGCGAAGGTTGCGGTCGAGGGCCCCCAAAGGCTCGTCGAGCAGGAGAAGCGGCGGATCGGCGATCAGGGCTCGGGAAAGCGCCACGCGCTGTTGTTGCCCACCGCTCAGTTGGGATGGCACACGGCCGCCGAACTCTTTGAGGTGGACACGCTCAAGCATTCGATCGACCTGTACTGCCCGGTCGGAGGCCTTCATGCCGCGCATTTCGAGCGGAAATTCGAGGTTGCGGCGCACCGTGAGGTGCGGAAACAGCGCATAGCTCTGGAAGACGATGCCCTGGTCGCGCCGGTAAGACGGCACTGAAGCAACCGACTTACCAGCAATGAGGATGTCTCCCTTTGTAGGCGCTACGAACCCGGCGAGCACATCAGCACTGTGGTCTTGCCCGAACCGCTTGGACCGAGAATAGTCAAGAACTCGCCGCGACGGACTGCAAGTGACAAGTTCTTGACCGCAGCGACCGCCCCATACATCTTAGTGACGCCGCGGAACTCAATCTGCGCCGGAACCGTGTTTTTCTCCGAAACTTCATTTTCGGAAAATGGCCGGGTAATGTTTTCATGCAAGGTCACAAGTGATCCTTTAATACTGCCGGGACGTAGCTTTAAGCGAACAAGCTCCCAACCGCAAAGAAGAGCGCCGGACGAAGCGGCTCCATCGAGAGTTAAGAGGTGGGAAGGCGACGGACTCGTTCCTCGCCACCTTCACAACATACTCTGATCGGGGATCACTGAAGAATCCACTCGTTCCAACGTTGGATAATTTTGTCGTTGTTGGTCTTGCCGTCTGATCCCACCTCACTGTACCACTTGGAGTCCATTGTTATGGTGGACGCCGAGTAATCGGGATGGCTAGCGAATTTACGTGCGACAGCTTCTGGTAACAGTTTGAACGCATTTCGGTTGGTTGGGCCGTATGGCATGAGCTGTACAAAGGCTGCCTGCCTGTCAGCGCGGGTTATGAATTCAATGAATCTCTGTGCGTTCTCGGGATTCGGGCTATCCTTGGGGATTGCCCAGCTTTCCCAGGTCATCTTTTGCTGGTTTCGATTGATCTCAACCTGCGCGCCTTGGTCGATCAATGCAACGGCCCGGCCATCGTAGGACTCCGCCAAGTCGACAACCTTATCGTGCAGCATCTGTTGGATCTCGGACCCTGTAGCGAACCATTTGCGGATATGCGGTTTGATCTTGTCGAGGCTTGCGAAAGCTCGATCGATATCCAAAGGATAGAGGGCGTCAGCAGGCAAACCGTCCGCCAGAAGAGCTTCTTCCCAAGGGCCGTATTCTCCGTACTCTCCGGTTGGCAACGTGCGAACTCCGGGATACTTCACGACATCCCAAAACTCTGCCCAAGTAGCCGGCCGCGGTTTGTTAGCTGGGAATTTCTCGATGTTGTAGACCATGCATAATGCGTAAACGATCGACCCGACACTGTGCGGAGACTTGGCGAAGTCTAGCATCGCGTCCAACTCGTCTCTTTTATAGATGGAGTAATCGATTTCTTCGAGGTAGCCCTTTCGCGAAGCCTGCAAAGTTAGGCCTGGGCCTATGGGAACTACATCAACCGAAACGTTATTGTTCGACACCTCTAGCTCAAATTTGGCCATAGAAAATTCATCGGTAATCGGGGTCACTTTGATTCCCGTCTCGGCTTCGAATGGCCTTACATAGGCTTCCATACAGGCCTTTGCGTAGTCGCCACCATTGAGCATGGCTATCACTTCGCCCGCCGATTGGGCTGCGGCGCGGCGGGGTTGGTAAGACATCGCACCTGCTGCGATAGCGGATGCCCCGTGGATGAAACGTCTGCGGTTTATCGACACCATTTTTTGTTCTCCCTCATTGTCCCGCCCCTGGGCAGGATTCCTTTAGTGTTTTGCACTTCGACCTTAATCTCGGGCCGCCAGCGTAGTCTCAACCAGGCTCACCCAATAGCCGATGCTATCGGGCAGGGATTCGTCGTTGATGTCATACGCCGGGTTGTGCAATGAAATGTCGGGCCATTGCCAAGGTTAATATAAGAGCGAGGCTTCGCTTCAAGCATGTAGCGAATTCCTCAACCCCCATGCTGCTGGGTCGTGGCCTATCGTTGACGGAATTAAATCCAACGCGACCGCATGCCGCTGCTATCGCCAGATTAGTCCCTTCCGTGTGGTTCACCATGGATTTCCTAGCCGTCGGTGCGTGAACTCAATTTCCGCGCCGTATGCTTGCGCTTAGCACCTCCATCAAAATCAATCGCCTAGCGCCTCCCGTCAAATGCAGTTTGTATATCGGCGTCATCTAGGACCGAGATGGCTGTCCGAGTAGTCACGGGGAAGATGATCATATGGGGGTCATCGCGTCCGACGCTGATGCCGCGACGCTGCTGCGATCGATGCTGCGTGACATCCTGTCTTGATGAGATCTCCGCTGAGGTCGTGACTACCCGGTGCCCATTGCGCCGTCGGATTGCATTGATGCGCAGAATTCCGCACAGGATGGACAGACGGTGCGGTCAAAGCGCGTGAGCGGCCTGATGATCTCGCCGGCTGCGGCGGTCGGAGCAAGCTTGATCGCCACCATGGGTCACCGGATGATTGCGAGTTGGTCCGGCGGCATCCATTGGCGAGACAAGCCATAGTGGCGGATGCGGTGGAAGCCGTCGCGGGCAATGCAGCGGACGCGACCGGATGAACTCGCTCGGATCGAGCGACGTCAACCAGGGCGCGTTGCTGTGATGATAATCCCGCCAGCGGAAGGTTACGCTTGTCTCGTCGGCGCCTGACTAGGCGACTGTTGCGATGGCGACCCCGTGGGTATACGGCCGAGTATAGACGAGAACCTGCTCGGGCGAGCCGAACGGCGGCTTGGTATAGAAGGTCTAGCTTTGTCACGAAGCATGAGGAATCGCGCTCATCAAGGCGTGAGCCTGACCGAGTCCATCGAGCGTGCCGGGGAAGCGCAGTCGCATGGGCCGCCTGAGGAACAGCCACAGGAACGGGCCGGAGAGGAATGGATGGGCAAGAAGAAGGGTGGCCGCCAGCTAAGGGCTTAGGAGGGGTAGCGGCTCGGCGACGATGGAACTTGAACGCTGCGGCGACGCCGTCGCACAGAATGGCATAGACACTGCCTTATTTTGAAAGGCAATATCGGCGACTTCGGTCGGCACCGTAAATCGACTTGGAAGTACGCTAACGGCAGCAGATCGGCCGACGGCCGGTGAGCCACCGTCCGCGCGTTGCGCTCTGACACTGGGAGCCGGCAGCAGTTATAGCAGACGCGGGGATGTGCGCAGTCCTCACAGGCCTCGATGACCGCCAAGCGCCGGAGTCCGGCAGAGCTCGATCGCGGACATGACGCGGCCGAGATGGCCGCCATTAGGCAACACGAGACGAATGACATGGTACAGCAGACATGCCCACCTCCAGCTCGGTGCGCATCGCCCGGGCTTAGGCGGGCGGCGGCCACCTCCAGCGTCAGGCGGTCGAGCGGGCTCGGCGTCCTGGCGATTATTGCCACAGGGTGTAGTGCACGCCGTCTTCGAGAGGTCATTACGCGACGAAGCAGCCTTCGTCGCGCGCACAGTTGGGCTTCTTCAACGGGATGCTAATTACTCTGGAAGGCACCAGCATCTTATCTCCTTTTCCTGCTGGTGCGGTCCAGCGGGAGTTCGATGCGCATCCGACTGTCAGAGTTTGAGCGATCGCGCCACGAGCGCTACTCCTTCGTTGGCGTCGACATGCGCGCCCGATCGTATGGCGAAGACGATGGATGTTCCAGGCGCCCGGATGTCAATGGACTCAGCGGACAGCGAATCCATCGGATGCAGGATGCCTATGAGATCTCCCTCCTTCACTTCATCCAACACCGAGCAGCGAGGTTCGAAGATGCCCGGTGCAGGCGATTTCAACTCGTCGGACGGATGCGTTTCGAGCGTTTGGCCGGACTTCTGTTGACGGAACGTTGGATACTTGGCTTTACCCTCGACCAACCCGAGCGCGATGAGCGCGTTGCGTACTCCAGCCTCGTAGATGGCGAGATTATCCGCGCCGACCGTGCCGCCGCCGAATTCAGCGCACACAAAAACCTTGCCCTGCTCCTGGGCCAGGATATCGAACATTCCAGCCGTGTCGTTGTAATCCCAGACCAATGACAAGGGCAATTTAAACGCTTCCGCCATTCTCACCGTCCTGGCCATAAGATCGAGATCGGCAATGGGGTGCGTCGTGGCCGCCGGTGGAAAATCCCACGTTGGTCCGAAGCTGTGCAAATCAAATACAGTGTCGGCCATTGGCAACAATACGCGCGAAACCGCATCCGCGATTCGTTGTGTCACTGACCCGTCGGCGCGGCCCGGAAACACGCGATTGAGATTCAACCCGTCGAGCGGAGTATTGCGGCTCCATGCCTCCACGGCCAATGGATTGAGCACCGGTAGGACGATGACCCTTCCACAGGTTTGCGCTTCTGGCAGCCAGTCGATAAGCCGTCGCGCGACAAGTGGCCCCTCCAGTTCATTACCGTGATTTCCGCCGGTGACAAGAAGGCGTGGTCCCTGCCCTTTATTGAGACTGAAGACCGGGAGCGAAAGCTCTCCGCAGTCGACACCTCCAGGCACAACGAGATGCCCCCTGCTCACGCCAGGCGTATCGAGATCAAACGTAAGATGTGATGCTTCGCTCATTGTTCAGCCTGTTGGTTTTTTGGAGCATTTTTCAAGAGACGGACGCGAGCGTCAGTCGACATAGTTCCGTGATGTCGTAGATGGGCAGCCCTGTGCTACGGTGATCGCCGGCGTTACCACCGGGAACGCCGTGCATTCGAACAAGATCGCAGCGATCGCAGGATGCGCTGCACGGAGTCGAGAGATGCAGGCACTAACCTCTTTCTCGATATCCGCGACTTCGGTGGGGATTGGGGGCCGCACCAACTCGTTTCGCAGCAACTTGCCACCTTCGATGCCGCCGATAACCACCCTCCCCAGATCGGCCGGATAGTCGACCCAATCTTCGCCGCAATTGGTCGAGTCGGCAGTCACAACGGCGAGCTTAGCAGCGCCAGGCAACTCCCGGAGCAGCGTCGGCACCAGGAGCAGGCTCGATAGCGCCACATGGACCTTGATCGCCACAGCAACCGCCCCCTGGTGCCGGATAAAGAAGCCGTAGTCCGCGCTTACTACGATCGCACCCCGTTCAACTAAGCTCTTGGCAGCTGCTATGCAGGCTGGCTCAAGGGCTGGATCGCCGCGGATAACGATATCCGCCCAAGCTCCCTCTACAGTCTCCGTGATGATCGGAAACTCGTAGGTAGCCGGATTCAATATGGAGCCGGGATCAGGCATCGATGAAATAGCTCCAGGCAGGAGGCCATATTCAAGGCTTAGAATCCCCAGAGAGCGTTGGGTTAGCGATCCCACGTACTAAAGTCCTTCAAACGATGCTTCAGGCCTTGTGCCGGACCAGCCGCTCTGCTGACCGAATTCGCAATCGACGGCACGCGCTCAGCCCTGTTCCGCCCAGTCATAGGAGCCTTCGTCTTTTCCGAGTTGTTATGCGCGATAGAGCGTGGGTGGTATTTGGCTCAGTAGTTCCGCACCACGCTCTGTCACTAGGACGTGAGCGCCAGCCCCGAATAAATAGCCGTTTTCGCTGCACAATATATTTGGCATGTGCAAGGTCATGCCAGACTTCAGGATATCCTCCGCGCCCGGCTCCAAGCTCAGATCACCGCGTTCAGTCCAGTTGATGCCGGTTTGGTATCCGGTTCGTTGGCGAAAGACTCCCTTTCTCCCAGATCGCTTCAGCACCTGACGGCCGGCAGCGTCGACTGCCGCCGCGGAAGTGCCCGGCTTAACCGCGGCAACGAGGGCGTCAATGACTTCCTCGGCCAAGGTGTGTAGAGACTCAGCCTCAGGATGTCGGCCAAGCACAGCGCACCGGACCATCCCAACGGTATATCCGTGTTTTGATGCGCCGATTTCCAGAAAAGCCGGCTCGTTATTACTAATTGGATGCTGAGACGGGGGACCATGCGGCAACTTCGTCCGCTCCCCGAACAAAATGGTACCGGGAGAAAGTCCAACTTCCCCGCCAGTGTTGGCGGCCGCTCCGCTGATGGCCGCCGCCATTGCCGCTGCCATCTCCAGTTCGGTAACACCCTCCCGTAGCGAGCTTTGGAAGGTTCGCACTGCCAGGTCAGTCATGCGCATTGCCTCTCGCATGCACTCGAGTTCTAGCTCGCCCTTCACCGCCGCCACCGAAGAAACCAGCCGACTCGCATCAGAGATCTTTAAATCGGGAAGCTGCGCCTGAAGCGCACTGAGGTCGGCCGGTGCGAGGTTCCAGCAGCCCAGCTCAAAACCGATCCTCTTGCGTTGCAAGCCATACCGACGGAGGACGTCGGCACACACTTTCCCCAAATCTTGCTGGTGGGTATAGGTAACTAGCTCTTCAATACAACTATACGACCGAACCGCTTGCTCGTCATACTGTCGTACCACAAATGTTGGCGATCGACCGGGCACCATGATCAAAGGAAACGGTGCGAAGTATCCACCGCTGCCATCGTATCCACTGAGATACCGAAGATGGCCATGGGCAGTCACTACAAGTGCGTCTAGCCCGGCGTTCGCCACTGCCTCCAGCACGTTGAGCCGTCTGCGCTCGTACTCGGATCTCGGGAACGGCACACCCGTCAGAGGAATACCTGAGCACATAGGCGCCATATCTCACCTCAATGATTTGCCATGTTGTGGGTCGCTTAAGCATCGGGTGCGCCTCAGACCGATGTTCGAAGCTGTCGCTTAACGTGCTTTGGTTCAGCCAGACATTCAACCGTCCTAGCGGCTTGCGTCAAATGCAGTTTTTATATCGTCGTCATCTGGCGGCGAGATGCAGCTAAGGCACAGCGATCGATGAAGGATAATTCCTGCTCCGCCACACATTCGGTCCGCGGTGAATTGCTTGCTAACCACGACGCCAAGAATAGTAACACGAGTGAATGTTGAAACCGAACAAGGCATCCCGCGCGCGGCGGATGCGATGCAAACCGTCGGACAGTGTACGCAGGAGAAGGCGACGGATGAACTCGTGCGGGTCGAGCCTCACGATCTTCGTCTTGCCGCGATGGCGATCGTCCGGGAGCGGGACGGAACCCGATCGTCCTGACGCGCCATGTGAAAGCGTTCCTGAAGGCGCAGCCAAACAAGACGGATCGTAATGACGCACGCGGCATCGCGCAGGTGATGCGGGTCAACCTGTACCGCCCGGTGCATGTGAAGACGCTCACGAGCCAGAAGCGGCGGGCACTGTTGACTGCCCGCAAGCTTCTGCATGGGAAGGCGATTCGCCCTGGAGAACGACATCCGTGATCTTCTACGCAACTTCGGCCTCAAGGTCGGTTTTGTGAAATTGAGGAGCGTATTCTCGTCGCAGGAATGCCCGATCTCGAGATCATGGCACAATTGCTTGCCGCTCGGCGGAAGCTGCGTGAGGATTCTCTCGTTTGCACCGAAAGTACTGACGATCACCAAGGAGGATACGACCTGCAACCGCTTACAAATATCCCCGTGTCGGCCCCATCACTGCGCTGGCCTTCACCAGCGCCATCGATATTCCGGCCCGCCTCCACAAGTCCAAGGCGGCGGGGCCGGTTCTGGGACTGACGCCGGCCCTCAATGAATCGGACGAAAGTCGCCGCGTGGGGCGCGTCTCGCTATGCGGAGACGGCATGATGCGAACATTGCTTTATTAAGCCGCCCAAGTGTTGCTGACGCGCGTGACGAAATGACCATGGCTGAAAGCGTGGGCGATGAACGTCGCCAAGCGGCGTGGCTGCGTTTCTTGGTTTGCTGCTAGACTGGCCGCGACTTACTGAAACGACTGTCCGGGCCTTAGCGAATCCCTGTCCGGCTTTTGACGGGCTCGGCTTCGGCCACTCCGAAGCAAGCCCCGATCTCATCTCACGGCGCAGGTAGTCGACTGTGAACAATCTTGATCGCTAAGCGGCAAGCTGCTTCGGCCGGTTCAGGAACGCGGCGATCAAGAGCCACAAAAATTGCTTCAGCCACCTGAGCAGGAGGGAGAAGTTGTAACCGGCTGCGGCCAGGATGGCGTTGATCGCACCGCCTTGGGTGTGAGCGAGGTAATTGCGGCCCATTCTGCGTTCGTTCTTGATGTGGCCGATCACCGGCTCGACGGCCGATCGCCGCCGCATCTGGCGCTTGATGGCCGGTGTCACGCGGCGCTTCTGACCAGCGGTGAAGACCCTGAACTTGTGGCTCTCCGGTGCGTTGTGGCCGCGAAAGCCGGCGTCGGCGAGAACGCGGCTGATCTCGTTGCCGATGGTCTTTTCCATGTCAGGGATGATCGCTGCGAGCGTGTGGCCGTCATAGGGATTGCCGGGCAGCGCTTTTGCATGCAGGGCGAACTGGCCACCATTTGAGCGCTTCAGCGTGGTGGCCACCGACACCTTCACCCCGAACTCGTAGGGCGCATGCGCCTTGCCCTTACCGATGCATTCCACCTCGTGCGCATGCAGGCTGTAGATTTTGCGGACGCGCTGGCGCTGACGCTGCTCGAGAACGGTGAAGGCCTGGTAGAGCGACCATTTGAAGAGCGCGTCCAGTTCCGCATCGCCGGCGATCTGGCGGGAGATGTCGCGGACGGTCCGGCCGAGATAGGTCTTGAGCCTGCGCAGCGCCTTACTGGCCCGCTTGAACTGCTTGGCGTGCGCATAGCGCTGGTGCTTGATCAGCGCCAGCTTGCCGACCCGCACATAGGTCTGGCGCAAATCCAGCCCCGCCCGTTTGGCCAGCCGCACCAGCCGTTCGCGGGCCCGGTGGATGAGCTTGGCGTCGGTCGGGAACATCACGTTCTTCGGCTGCACGGTCGTGTCCACGATCACTTGGCGCGTGTACTGCGACTTCATCGCCCCGCTCTTGACCGCAATACTGAGACTTTCCTGCAAAAGCGCGACGATCCGCTCCTCGCCCATGCGGCTGCGCCAGCGCGTCATCGACGAGCGGTCGAACGGCAGGTCATGGCGGAAGAACTCCTCGCCGCACAAATACTGGAAATACGAGTTCTCGATCCAGCGTGCGCACAGCGCCTCGTCCGACAGGTTGAAGGTGTGCTTGAGGATATGGAGCCCCGCCATCATCAAGGCGAGCGCGGAAAAGATCCCTGTTCTCCAGTCTCGCGCCGCTCGCGTGGTCTGCCCATCGCCTGGCTCCCGATTCACTGCGATGAAAGCAGTGAATCACGCTACGCCAGGCGGCGAAATCGCAAACTGGAATTGCAAGAAAACTATCCACAAACTGGCCTTTACCTGCAATTCGGAAGCCTAAAAAGTAGACTATTCCTATACGATATCAGCGGCTTCCGTATTCTTCCCGGCCGACAGGGAGGCCACATTCACGCCGAGAACATACGGTCTGAGCTAACCAGCTCGTTTCCAACCGCTTAGTGGGGTGGCTCGGTCGTTGGATCCAGAATGGCCGCGACGATCTCATCGTCGAGCGGATGGGCGAAGATAGTAACGTAGAAGCGCTCCACTTCGGCCTTTAGGTCGATCTCACCAAAAACCTCCGGGTTGATCGTCCTTGCCGCCCACAGCACGGTCAGCGGCTGCTCCGCCGTGCGATTGCCCCATGTATGCGCGACTACAGGAAGCGGAAAGACGCGCCGGGTCACCACCGCGCGAACGTCCTTTAGCAGCGGGTTGCCGAAGACCTTCTCGACATTTTTCAGTTGGGGGACCAAGATTATATCGGGGTTCCAGGCCAGCACCTGCTCGATGTTGAAGGATAGCACTTCTTGGCTGCGTCCGTCGTCGGAGACGCTGACGCCGCCGGCCTGCTGGATCCACCACTCCGCGATGAGATGCGGCTGGCTGATCGTCTCCGGCTCGAAATAGAGCACGCGCGGCTTCTCGGTGACCGCAAGGGATTGCGAAATCGCCGAGACCCGCGCCAGAGTTCGGTCGAAGTAGTCGACATAGGCGGCTGCTTCCTTCTCCTTGCCGAGAAGGCCGCCGATGAGTTCCATCGCCGCCTTCACGTCATCGGGCTCCTGCCATTCAATGACGACCGCAGGCACGCCAACGCGCGCCACCGCATCCGCCATGGCTGGATAGGTCGTCAGGATGACATCCGGCTGCAGCGCGATGATCGCCTCCAGGTCCGGTTCGCGGCTCTGCGTCTCGATCAAGGGCGCGTCAACCAGTTGCGGCGCGAAGACTTTTTGAAAGGTCCAGCGCGGGTTCTGGCCGAATCGCGGCGGCAAACCGCTGACGAGTCGATCCGACGCGCCGACGGCGAACAGAAGACTGTTTAGTGGCGGCACGGAGCCCATGGTGGCGACTCGCTTGACTTGGGCCGGCACGACGACGCTGCGGCCCGACATGTCGGTAATTGTGCGGATCCCGGTCGCATCCGCCTTCGCCAAGGTGATGGGTAACGGGAGCAGCAAGAAGGCTGCAATTTTCAGGAGGGATCGACGCCTCATGTCAATTTCCTTCAGATTTGGAGCTTGCCCAATCGGGAGTTTCGGCGGACAGGAAAACATACGGTCATGGGACCGAAGCCATCGTCACTTCCGCCGACGGAGACCAGCCGCACCGGCACATCGTACAGCGCGCTCAGCGTGAGATCGTTGACCACGTGGCCTACGTCTCCCTGCGCAAGCACGAACCCGTGTTTCAGCAGAACCGCTTGCGTCGCCGCCGCCAGGGCGTGGTCGGGATCGTGCGTGGAAAATACCACCGTGCGCCCCTGCGTTGCCAAGCCCGCGATGATGTCGAGGATACGCGTTTGGTTGGCGAAATCGAGGCTGGCCGTCGGTTCGTCGAGCACGATCGTCGCCGCGTCCTGCGCGATTGCGCGGGCGATCAGCGCAAGCTGACGCTCGCCGCCGCTCGACAGATTGAACGGATGGTTGGCGAGATGCCCGATCCCAAGACGGTCTAGGCTGTCGAGGGCAATGCGCCAGTCATCGGGCGACGGCACGGTGAAGGAGCCGAGATGCGGCGTACGGCCGAGAACTGCGATGTCGGCCAGCGTATAGGGAAACACGGCCGCGCCGTGCTGCGGCACGTAAGCGATGCGACGCGCCCGCTCGCCGTCACCGAAGCTCGGCAGCGGCCGGCCGTCTATCTCGATGCCGGCGCCGCCGCCCTGGAGCCCGACGAGACAACGCAGGAGCGTCGTCTTACCCGACCCGTTTGGTCCGAGAAGGCACAGCACCGCGCCCGCTTCGGCCCGGATCGAAATCCCGCGCAGGGTCGGTGCGACGTTGCCGGCGTGAGTGAAGGAGACATCGCTGGCGACTAACGCGGCCATCAGAACCAATGCCTCCGGGCACGGCCGAGCACGATGGCGAAGAATGGCGCCCCGACAAGCGAGGTTACGACGCCGAGCGGTAGCTCCTGCGTCGCCACGCTGCGCGCCAGTGTGTCCATGGCAAGCAGGAACAGGCCGCCCGTCAGGGCGCTGACCGGCAAGAGGCGGTCGAAATTGGGACCGACCAGAAAGCGGGCGATGTGGGGGACGACCAGCCCGACCCAGCCAACGATGCCGCTTACGCTGACAGCGAGCGCGGTCAGTACGGTAGCTCCGGCGATGGCAACGCCGCTCACCAGCGGCGCGTTTACCCCGAGCGCCCGTGCCGCGTCGTTGTCGGCGCCGAGTACGTTTATGTGCCAGCGGATGGCGTAAAGCTGGGCGAGCATAAGTGCGACAGGAACGCCGATGATGCCGAGATCATCATTGCCGATGCGGTTTAGACTGCCCATCAGCCAGAAGGTGATCGACGGCAGCACGTCGAGCGGGTCGGCTATGTATTGCACCACCGCAACCAGCGCGTTGAAAACGGCGGCGACCACCAGGCCCGCCAGCACCAAGGTGATCATTGAGCCACTGCCGAGATGACGGCCGATCAGCGCGGTGGCCGACGTGGCGAGGATACCGGATGCCACAGCCATACCCATGATGCCCGACCAAGACAGGCGCAATAGCAGGGCCAGCGAGGCGCCTAAGGCCGCGCCCTGCGAAGCGCCGAGGATCGCGGGCGAAACCAGAGGATTGCGAAAGATACACTGATAAGTCGCCCCGGCCGCAGCTAGGCTGGCGCCGACCAGCAGCGCGCCGGCAATGCGCGGCAGCCTGATTTCCCAAACGACTGTCTCCACTGTCGCGGTCCAGTCGGCCTCGCCGCCGATGATGGGGTGCAGTAAGATCCGCAACGCCATCAGCGGCGGCACGGGATAGCGCCCGGTGGCGAAGGCCAACACCACCGCCGAGAGCAGCAGCATGAAAAGAACAAGATAGAGCGGCCACAACGGTTGTCGCCGCGACCCTCCCCGGCCTCGACGACCCTTATGTGAAGTGGTCATAGTTGCCGCGCCGTTTCTCCCGATGGCGAGACCAGAGTGCAACTAACCACGGAGCCAGGGGCGTCCCCGGCTCGGACCGTGGACGAAACCACCGCCTGGGCGTTGGTATCATCAAGACGTTGCGCAGCTTCGGCCGCGAACCTGTGGACGAATTCGAAGGCCAAGGCGGTTAATTCCTCAGCAGGAGGAAGTAAATGAGCCACAACAGCTTCTTCAGCTTCAATGCACGACGAGATTGAACTCCGCTCCCTTACCGCGCCTCATTGGAGTGAGCCAGAACGCGCTGAAACTCCTTCATAGCTAAACCTGAACGCTCGAACTGAATTTCGTTATCCAAGACTTGATCGAGTAATGCTTTGCTTCCAAATGGCGTTCGCGTCCGCGCGCTGGATAAGTGTGGAAATATTGAGCAATACGTACTATTAATCCGGCCACAGTAATGCACCGCCGGCTATAGGTCGGTTCAGCGACTAGGATTCCTTTCGCGATTATCATTTCCTGAACTTTTTCAACATCCTACTAGACGAAAAGGGAGCATATAACTGTAGTTGTGCGAGATCACGTATTTGAAGGTTTCCCGCATTCTAAATCAGCTTGAGCTCGGTCGCGATAGCCGCTGGCCTGCGCGAAGAGCCCAAGTGAACGCCCGGCAGGAGCCGGCCGGACGTCTTGGGAGGCGGCGAAAGCAGGTATACTCGCGCATCGATCGAGTCAGCTCTAGGCGCCATGATCTCGATCCTAGAAGATAAAGACTAGCGCCGCGCTGCGGCGCGTCGGCGGAGCCAGCGACGGGCGACCACCACGGCTCCGACGGCAACCGCGACTGCGATGTATAGTATCTCGGTTGTGCCGTCGCCCCCATCGGGGGCGACGCCGAAGATCCGCTCAATGAAATCCATGTCTCTCGCCTTTTGTGGGATGAATGCTCACTCAACCATATTGAACTTACGCCACACCTAAGGCTTGGCCGGTCCAAGTAGCTCGACGCCGGCGCTCCTGAGCGCGGCGTTGAGCGGAGTGACCTGATCCACGAGCCCCTCCAGCTTTTTGATTTGGCCGTCGACTTTCTGCATGATCTCATCTGAGACCTGCCGCGCTTGCAGCGTCGGCGCCGCGTCGGCAATTTCGACTAGGTCGATGAGGCCCATCAGCGTATCGTTTAAGCCGGCCGGGTGGCGCGCGTCCTGCGGCGTCTCCCGCTTGATGTCGACAAGCGTTCCCTCGATCACCTCGAGTTGCCCGACCAGTGCTTGCGCCCTCTCGCTAAGCGTTTCGTCATTCTCTCCAAGCCGCTTCTGCGCGTCCGCGAGCTGCCGCTTCAGGAGGCGGATGCGATTGACCGCCTGATTGAGCGCAGAGAGCATATCAAACAGCTTTTCTAAAAGCGCAAACTGCTCCGCGAATTCCTTTTCGGTCGTGGCTATCCGGGGATCCTTGACAACAGTGAAATCGACTGTCTGGACTTTGCCGCCGGCCTGGAGCTCAACTTTATAGCTGCCTGGGACCACCGTCGGGCCGCTCGGGTCGCCGCCCGGTGCAAGAGGCTCGTACTTCCTGGTCACCAGCGACTGATCGAGCTTCGCCGGTCCCGGATGCTTGAGATCCCAAACGAAACGGTTGAGCCCGACTTTCGTGCCCGGCTTCTTATGGAAGGGGGCGTCCTGGTCATCGCTCGAGAAAGCGACGATGGTCTTGCCCGCGGCGTCCTGGAAGGTGAGCTTGACAAGCTCCTCAGCATCCTTGGGCAGCCAGTAATAGACGATCGCCCCATTAGGAGGATTCTCGCCGCAGTCGAGATAAAGACTATCAAGCCATCCGTCCTCCAGCTCCACACCCTCTCTGCCGGCTGCGATGCCTTCGGTGTAGCTGATCCCTGCCTTGGCGGTGCGCGTCCCGGCCCAGTAGCTGAGCTTGGTTCGGATCGTCGGGCGCGGGCTCACCAGCTTCATGTGCTTCTGATCGACGGCCAACTCGCGCAATGGCGCCACATCGTCGAGGATCCAGAGCGAGCGCCCGTGGGTTCCAGCGACGAGGTCGCTTCCTTTGATCTTGAGGTCGTAGACCGGGACCACGGGCAGGCCGCCAGCCACGCGCGCCCAGTGTGCTCCGTCATCGAGACTGAAGAAGACCCCGGTCTCGGTGCCGACGAACAGCAGGCCTGGCCGCACCGGATCCGCGCGCACCACCCGCGTAATCTCGCCTATTGGGAAGTCTCCCACGATCGACTGCCAACTCCTGCCGCCGTCCCTGGTACGGAACAGATAGGGCTGATAGTCGGCAAGTTTGTAGCGCGTGACCGCTACATAAACGGTATCCGCGTCGTGTGATGAGATCTCGACGCAGCCAACATAGGCGAGCTCGGGCATGGCTTCGGGCGTGACGTTGATCCACTGGCCCCCGTCGTTACGCGTCACATGGACGAGTCCGTCATCGGTGGAGACCCAAATCTCGCCCTTGCGGTGCCAGGACTCGACGACTGAGGCACACGTCGCATGCACTTCAGAGCCGAAGTTTTCGTGGGTCAAGCCGCCCGAATAGTCCTGCCGAACCGGATCGTTGAGGCTGAGATCAGGAGAGATCGTGGTCCAGCTCGATCCTTCGTCGCGACTGCGGAAGATGTGGTTACCCCCGGCATAGAGCGTATTCCGATCATGCGGCGAGAAGGCAAGCGGGAAGGTCCAGGCGAAGCGGTAGCGCATGTTCTTCGGCGCCATACCAGTCGACTCTTCCGGCCAGACGTTGACGAGGCGAACCTGCCGGGTGCGGTGGTCGTAGCGTTGCAGAGCTCCTGCGCCGCCCGGGCTGTAGCCTATAGCGCCGCAATACACTACGTCTGGATCACCGGGATCAACGACGATGAAGCCACTCTCGCCGGTGCCCGGATAGGTGCAGTCGTTCAGGGTAATGACCCCCCATTCCGAGGCGCTCGGAACAGAAATTGAGGTGTTGTCCTGCTGGGTGGCGTAGATCCGATAGGGGTGCTGGCTGTCGACGTCGATGCGATAAAACTGGGCTGTGTTCTGATTGTAGATCGACGACCAAGACTTGCCGCCGTTGAAGGTGATACACGCACCACCATCGTTGCCTTCGATCATCCGCGTGGGATCGGCCGGGTCAATCCAGAGATCATGGTTATCGCCGTGGGGTGTGGACACTTGGGTAAAGCTGGCCCCGCCATCGGTCGATTTCCACATCCGTTGATTGGCTACGTAGACCGTATCCGCGTGTCCAGTGTCGGCGAAGACATGCGTATAGTACCAAGGACGGTGGATTAGATCGCGGTTCTGAGACACCTGGATCCAGCGGCCGCCGTAATTGTCGGTGCGATAGAGCCCGATCTTGTCTCCCTCCGCCTCGATGAGAGCGTAGACGCGCCCGCGCTGCACCTTCGAAACAGAGGCACCAATCTTACCGAGCACGCCGTCAGGCAGGCCGTTCCGCCCGGATAGTTCTTCCCAAGTGTCGCCGCCGTCAAACGTCCGGAAGAGGCCGCTCCCCGGCCCACCGCTACTGAGGTTCCAGAAGCTCCGCCGTGTCTGCCACATCGTAGCGAAGAGGATGCGTGGATTGTTGGGATCCATCGAGACGTCGACTGCGCCGACGTCGGCATTCCGGTAGAGGACTTTCTGCCAGGTCTTGCCGCCGTCCTTGGAGCGGAACACGCCCCGTTCCTCGTTGGCCCCAAATGCGTCGCCCAGCGCCGCAACATACACGACGTCGGGATCGTTGGGATGAATACAGATCTTGCCGATGTGGCGTGTCTCGTTCAGCCCTAAATGAGTCCAACTGCTACCGGCATCGGTCGACCTGTAGACGCCGTCGCCGTACGAAACGTCGACCCGGATCGTCGTCTCACCCATACCTGCATATATGACGTTGGAGTCGGAGCCAGCAACCGCAAGTGCGCCGACGCTCGCGCTCGTGAAGAAGCCGTCGGACACGCAGCGCCAATAAATGCCGCCGTCAATCGTCTTCCACACCCCACCCGCGCATGCGCCGAAGTAGAAGACCAACGGCTCGTTGGGGTCGCCCGCAACCGCCACAACGCGGCCCCCTCTGGCTGGTCCGATGCAGCGCCATTTGAGGGCCTGGAGGCTTTTAGGATCAGTCATAGGATCCGTGTTGCCATCGCAAGTTCTGCTTCTGATGGTGGGCATAGGTCTCTTACTGCCTCAGCTGTTCCGGTGGTATGATTTCTGGTCAAAACCTGAATCATCGCCGCAGTCGTGGATCGAGCGCATCTCTGAGACCGTCGCCGATATAGGCGACGCTGAGGACGGTTAGCGAAATCGCAATACCCGGCCACAGCACCAGTTGCGGATAGATCTGCATATAACCAATCCCGTCAAAGAGCAGCCGCCCCCATGTTGGGAAATCTGGTGGAAAGCCCAAGCCAAGAAACGACAGCACGCTTTCCGTGATAATCGCGTCGGCGATGCCGAGAGTGGCCGAGACAATGATCGGCGACATGACGTTGGGCAGCACATGCCGAAAAATGATCCGGTGCGGCGGGGTGCCGATGCTGCGCGAAGCCATTACGAATTCGCGCTGCTTGACGGCCAACACTTCGCCGCGCACGATGCGTGCCGTGCCCATCCAGCTCATCACGCCGATGATCGACACGATGAGGATGAAACTCCCCAGATCGCGTCCGAAAACGTTTGCCACTGCATCACGGAACAGCATTACTGCGATCAATAGCAGTGGGAGAACCGGCAATGAAAGAAAGAGTTCGGTGAGCCGCATCAATGGCCCATCAAGGGATTTGAAGTAACCGGTAAGGACACCGACAAGCGTGCCAAGAAAAATAGAGATGACCATTGCCGCCAGGCCGACGGCGATCGATATGCGACCGCCCGTCATCATCCGCGCAAGTAGATCGCGACCAAGCTGGTCGGTGCCCAACGGATGGGCCCAGCTTGGTCCCGCGTTCATAGTCATGAAGTCGATATAGGTGGGGCTTACGCGCCAAACGAAGGGGCCGAAGACGACACCAACGACAATCAGGAAGAAGACGGCCGCCCCGGCGAGCGCGCCCTTGTGGGTCTTGAACTGGTCCCAGACGTCCCACCACTGATTGCGCGACGGCGCTCCGAGCAACAAGGACTCAACGCTGGCGACGGGATCGGTAGTTGGCGATCGAGAAACAAACGCCTCGGCAACTTCTTTCGGCTTGTTGTAGCTAAGCAGATCAATCATAGCGAATCCTGGGATCGAGCAAGCCGTAGAACAGATCGGCGATCAGGTTGAAGACGACGATCAGCACTGCGAAGATGAAGGCCAGTGTCTGCACCATCGGCACGTCGTTGGCGTAGATGGCAGTTATCAGGAGTTCACCGATTCCATTAACCTTGAAGATCTGCTCGGTGACGATGGCGCCGGCGAAGATGCTTGGCAGCCCGAGCGCGATAACAGTGACCACCGGGATCATCGAATTGCGCAACACATGGATCAACACGACGACATTCTCGCCCATGCCCTTGGCCCGAGCCGTGCGGACGTAGTCCTGGTTGAGATTGTCGAGCATTGACGAGCGTAGATAGCGGCTGATGGAGGCTGTAGTCTGAACCGCCAGCACCATCACTGGCATGGCCATCTGCCGAAGCTGCTCGATGAAGCTGCTCCAGCTGTTGACGATGAGATTGGTGTTATAGATAGTGGGAAGCCAATCGAGATACACAGCGAAGATCAAGATCGCCAGAACGCCCGAGAAGAAAGACGGCACGGCAAGGCCGAGCATTGAAAGGAACGTGCCGATCTGATCGAACACAGAATATTGCTTGTAGGCCGAGACAATACCGATCGGGAGGGCAATTAGCAGGCCTACGATATAGGCGAGGCCGACGACTAACAGCGTCTGCGGAAGCCGCTCGGCGATGATTCTGAAGACCGGACCGCGTGATTGCCAGGAGATGATGCGCTGCATACCGTCCGTAAAATGCGTCCCGAAAAGAACGTCGAAGCCATGCAGCGGCTCGATCACGAAGAACTGCTTCAGCCAAAGGAGATACTGCACGAACAGCGGCTCGTCGATGCCAAGAGCGGCGCGCATGTTCGCGCGTACTTCGGGCGGAAGAGAAGGGGGCAACTGCGATAGCGGATCGCCAGGCGCCATTTTGAGCAGTGAGAAGATCACGAGGCTGATCAAACACAAGGTCGGGACCGAGATAAGCAGTCGTCGGATGGCATAGTTGAGCATGCGCCGTACCTATATTGCTGCCGGCCGGGGCAATAGTGACCGCGGCCGGCGTGGGACATGGAAAGGCGGGCGCTCTTGCAAGAACGCGCAGCCAATTTCACTTGTTGCGATACCAGTCCTGAGCGTTCCACAACTCGGAATCCCAGGCGTTACTGGCAGTGCCGCCCAGCGTGTTGGAGATCCCCGAGACGCCAGCGCGCCAGACCAGCGGCATGATCGCGTAACTGTCCATTAAAATGGTATTGAGCTTTTTGACTATCTCGCCGCGCTTCTCGATATCAGCGGTCTTTCCGAGCTCTGTCACCAGCGCGTCGTAGTTCGTGTCGCAGTAGCGCGGGGTGTTGCTTCCATGCGACTGGCCACAGGTGTAGCTCTCGGCATATGCGCCGGGATCGGAACCGCTAAAGTAGTTGGCCCACATCTGGGCGTCGGCATAAAAGTTACTGTACGTTTCCGGATTGCTCGGATCGCTTCCGAAAAAGACCGAAGCGTCGATGCTCCTCAATTCTACCTCAACGCCTATATCGTGCCACCACTGCTTGATGATCGCCTGGAACTGGTTGCGCACCGGGTTGGTCGTGGTCACCAAAGTGAGCTTTAGCTTTTCGCCGTCCTTCCCCCGGATTCCATCAGGACCCTGCCTCCAGCCCGCCTCGTCAAGAAGCCTCTTGGCACCCGGGATGTCCTGCTGCAGGCAGCTCGTACTGCCGGCGGCGAAGATCGGCGGCGCCGGAACGAAGTCGCAGGTGGGCTTGCCCATGGAGCCGTAGCCGATGTCGCTCAACCTCGCGCGATCTAGAGCCATCGACAGAGCCTTGCGCACGCGAACGTCGCTGAGAATCGGGTGTGGATGTTTCGCCGTCGAACGCTCCTCCGGCGGGAGGCTGGGCGAGGGATCGGTCAGGTTCATGAAGAGGAACTCAACTGTCGTCCCAAAGGTAAAGCCAGCCTTGCCCTTGTCCCCTTTCTCCATCTCGCTCAGCACGTCCGGAGCGAGCTGCAAGTTCAGGGCGTAGTCATATTCGCCCGTCTGCAGCACGGCACGGGCCGCCCCGAGCGCATCGCCGCCGCCTTTGACGTTGACCTCGGCGAAAGCGGGCTTGTTCGCGTCGCGGTAGTTCGGGTTGGCCTTTAGCTGAATCGCGTCATTTGGCTTGAAACTGGTGACGACAAACGGCCCGGTGCCGATCGGATAGAAATTGGCTTCGGTGCAGGTCGGAGCCTTTGCGCTAAGGCAGTCGGCGAACTGGTTGGCCTGGATGATCGGAGACCACTGGCTGACAAAGAGAGTATAGGGGACGCCAGTCGGCTCCTTAAACGTCACTTTCACGGTCAGATCATCCAGCGCCTCGACCTTGTCGACACCCTGGAACCCAGCAAGTGCTGCGCAGCCAACCTTCGGGTCCATGCAGTAGTTGGCGGTGAAAACCACATCCTTCGAGGTGACCGGCGAACCGTCGGACCATTTGAGGCCCGATTTCAGCTTCCAGGTGATCGACTTGAGGTCCTCGGCGACGCCGCCGTTCTCGACGGTCGGGATCTCCGCGGCCAGCCGCGGGAAAAGCACACCATTCTCGTCGTAACCGGCTAGTGGCTCGAGCACCAACGATGCTGCAATGACCTCTTTGTCCCCTCCCGCGAGGTAAGGATTCATCATCGACGGCGCCTGCCAATTCAGGATCTTGACGATGCCGTCTGCGCCGCGTTTGGCAAACGCAGACGTTACCAGTAAGGTAGCAATGACCCCCCCGGTTAGAAGCGATTTCAATCTAAACATTCTGTGTTCTCCTCTTTTTCTAATCAGGCTCGGCTAGTCGAGCCCGTTGCCTTACGCCAGATCCGTGCTCATAGGTCGCGTACTCGCTGGCGCGAACTTCGTGCGAGGGACCTTGCCTCCCTCGCTTCACTCGGCCCTGTGGCAAGCGACCCAGCGATCTCCAGCCAGCTTTCGCCAAGCCGGTTGCTCTACCGCACACCTGTCGAACGCGACCGGGCAGCGGGTGCGAAAGCGACATCCCGAAGGAGGATCAGCCGGGCTCGGTACATCGCCCTTCAAGACGATGCGCTGGCGCGCTCGCTCGAGTCTCGGATCGGGCACAGGGACTGCAGAGAGCAAAGCCTTTGTGTAAGGATGCATTGGATTTTTGTAGATGAGATCCCGCGGGGCGAGCTCCATTACTTTGCCCAGGTACATCACCGCGACATCGTCACAGAGGTGACGGACCATCGAAAGATCGTGGCTGATAAAGAGGTATGTCAGCGAGAGCCGCTCCTGGAGGTCTTTGAGGAGATTGACCACCTGAGCTTGAATCGAGACATCCAAGGCGGAGATCGGTTCATCGCAGACAATGAATTCTGGACTCAGGGCGAGCGCCCGGGCGATGCCAATACGTTGGCGTTGGCCGCCTGAAAATTCGTGCGGGTATCGGTTAGCGAATTTTGGATTGAGGCCTACTGAATCGAGCAACTCGCAGATTCGCCTCTCCTTTTCCGTGCCTCTCAGCACACCGTGCTCATTGAGCGGTTCGGCGATGATCGAACCCACGGTCATGCGAGGATTGAGGCAGGCCTGCGGATCCTGAAAGATCATTTGCATGCGCGCGCGCATGCGGCGCAGCTTGTTGCCCCCGATGTGCGTGATGTCTTCGCCATCAAATACGATTCGACCACCGGTCGGGTCGTAAAGGCGCAGGATAACACGCCCCGTAGTCGTCTTGCCGCAGCCGCTCTCGCCGACCAAGCCTAACGTCCGACCGCGCCTAACGTCCAAATTCACTCCGTCCACCGCTCGGATGCCGCCATCCTGCCGGCCGAAGACTCCCCGATAGGTCGGGAAATGCAAGCTCAGGTTACTAATACGGAGCAGCACGTCATCGTCGCTGACCCTTTTATCTCTCTTGAGTGTGCTGGGCTCAGAAATCATCACGCGCCCTCCCCTCGGTTACGTCCCACCAGCACGCCGCATCGTGACCTTGGCTTACAGACATCAGCGGCGGACTTTCGCTGCGACACCGGTCGAAGGCGTAGGGGCATCGTGGCGCGAACGGGCAGCTTGTCGGAAAGACGGTGAGGTGGGGCGGCTGGCCGCCAACGCTCTTCAGTCGTTCCTGACCCGACATATCGGCCCGCGGCAACGTTTCCAGAAGCGCGCGCGTGTACGGATGACTGGGATTTGCGTAGAGATCGTCGACAGCGGCAGACTCGACAACAAGTCCGCCATACATCACCATCACTCGATCCGCGATCCCCGCTACCACGCCGAGATCATGAGTGATCCAGATAATGCTCATGCCGATTTCCTGGCGCAACTTCTGGACGAGATCCAGGATCTGGGCCTGAATCGTCACGTCGAGGGCGGTCGTTGGCTCATCCGCGATAAGCACTTTCGGGTTACAGGCAAGAGCAATGGCGATCATCACCCGTTGGCGCATCCCGCCTGAGAACTGGTGCGGATAGTCGCTTATCCTGTCCTGCGGCGAGGGAATGCCTACGCGAGAGAGAAGCTCGATGGCACGCATTCGCGCCTCTCTCCGGCCGAGCCCGAAATGCTTGCGCAACGGCTCCATCAACTGGTAGCCGACTGTAAAGACCGGGTTGAGCGAGGTCATCGGGTCCTGGAAGATGAACCCAACCTCGCCACCGCGAACCTTTCGCATTTCGCTGGGGGGGAGCGACAAAAGATCCCGGTCCCCGAGACACGCCCGCCCAGATACGATTTCGGCTGGCGGCGACGGCAGAAGCTTCATGAGCGACATCATCGTGACGCTCTTGCCAGAGCCGCTTTCACCTACGACGCCAAGCAGTTCGCCGGGCCGAAGTTCGAAGCTGATGCCGTTAACCGCATGGATCGCGGTGTCGCGGGTCCTGAAAACAATCCGCAGGTCCGACACCTGCAAGACAGGCGCCTCATTTGTTCTGCGCGATATTGGCTCCGCCAAAGCCACCCCTCCTTGGTTCACCGAGCGGCCTCCACCTGAGTGCCTAATCGCTCTGTCCGTTGGGTCCCAAGCAGGAGCACGCGTGTATTCAGAACGGCGACGGAAATCATCGGCATTCCTCCCTATTTTCGGCTGTGACCCGGCACTTCTATTTTTTATTTTGCGGAGCCGATTGATGGCCAGCGGCGACTGTCGCTGACAATCAACTGACGAGCGTCCTTGGTCAATTATAGTTTGTATATGGCATCATCTAGAATCTAGATGATTCAAGAACTTATTAGATTAGCGAATTGTAAGAGACTATTGGAGCACTACGCCCCTATTGCAGTCGAGTTCGCGCGGATGTGGACTGGCTTCGCGGCTTCATCTTTGTGCGAGCACCCAGCGGCCGATTCAGCTCATCGAGCGATCCCATTGTTCCTATGTGCAACTGTTGGCACCCTGAAGAACCAACAATTTTGCCTAGTCAGTCGAAAGCTCCTCCACTCGGCGGACGGGCGACCTCTTCATCGGTAGCGAGATATCCAGAGACGCTTGTCAGTTGCGCCCCGCTCGCAGGCTTGGATGTCGGCGTCGCCATGGGCATGCCTCTTCGAGATCGCGCGAGATACGCACCAACGTTGCCTCATCACCGAAACGGCCGACGATTTGGAGCCCGATTGGCAAGCCATCAGCGCTTTGGACCAACGGCAACGACACCGATGGATGCCCGCTAATATTGAAGACACTCATGTACCCATAGATTCCGGTCGCAGCATCCGCGTCCAGGAATTCCGCGGCGGAAACCGTCGGGTTGGTCGTGCAGTAAATGCCTCCATGAGGCGGGGCAACAATTGGCATCGTAGGCGTCAGCAAAATATCGAATTCATCGATCGCTTCGCCGACCCGATATCGGAATCTCCGGATGTCCTCGAGTAAGTCTCCCATGGAGGCGGGTGGAAAGCATCGGCCGTACTCATAAAGCTTGAGATTGACAGGTTCCAAGGTGTTCTCGTCGACCTTTCGACCTATGCCGCGCGCTGCTTCTTCAAGTGACCTTGCATTGAGAGCGCAGGCGCCGAGCGATATCCTCGTCCTCTCCCCGGGGTCATACGGTGGGTCGATCTCGGTGACCAGATGGCCCATATCCTCCAGAAGCGAGGCAATTGTATCCACTGCCTGAAGGATTTGTGGTTCAACGTCGGTCCCGCCCCATTTGGTCTGCGCGGCTCCGACCCGGAGACTACCAGTAGGTCGAGATAGCTCTTCCACACACGGGCGGCCAGGCTGGACAATGATAAATGGATCTCCAGGATGAGGGCCCGAAAGGACGTCTAATGCGGCGGCCATGTCGCGCACCGTTCGACAGAGAACAAATTCGCGAGTGCGACCAAACGATGCGTCTTGGTTGTTCGGCCCACCTGAAACACGTCCGCGGGAGGGATTGAGCCCGACAAGACCACACCAGGATGCAGGAATGCGAATTGACCCGCCCCCATCGCTGGCATGTGCAATAGGTGTAATGCCCGACGCGACCGCCGCGGCGGCGCCCGATGACGAGCCCCCTGCAGATCGTTCCAAATTCCATGGATTGGCGGTAACGCCATTGAGAATGGATTCACTCATACCTGAGGTACCCAACTCCGGGCATGTTGTTCTCCCGATTGTACGGAGCCCTGCGTGTCGCGCGCGGCGAAAATAGTGACTGTCGGTTCGGGGCCGATATCCTTTGAAGAGACGGCTGCCCTGTTCTTGAAGGCGCCCAGATTCGGTAGCGCCGATATCCTTGCGGAGGAAAGGTACTCCGCCGAAGATGCCTTCGTCCGCGACAACAACTGTCTCGGCATCGTCGTAGAATTCTATGACGGCGTTGATGCGTGGGTTGACCTCATCATGCGCCGCCCGCGCCAACTGGGTCAGCTCCAAACCCGTCACTTCGCCCGCCTTCACGAGAGAGGCCAAACCGGTGGCATCGTGGTCCGCATATTCGCTCAATCTCATTCGGCAGATCCTTACTCGCCAACTGCTCTATTGAGGGCTGGCGCGGTTGTGTTCTCAACCTGCCCGGATTGCCAACGCCGAAGCCGGTATCCATGACAAATAGCGACCGGATCGAAAGCACACGTGTCTCCAGAACGATGGAAACGCAGGTCGGCTGGTGAAATCGCCATTGTCAGTCCCCAATCGAGAACGTGGAGGTCTTGTTGAAGGAGGAGGTGCGGCCGTGAGAAGCACGGGCTTATGCCACTAAGGGATATAGACCTCGTGTGTTGCAAATAATGCAACGCTGTTGCAATTTCATTTGGAATGTGACAGGGGTGTAAACAGTTGTCAAGTGGAGCTGAGGAGTCATCGATGGATCCTGTTAATTATCCCCCGAACGCCCGTGACCGAGCCCCTGGGGAGGTTACAACAGTTCAACGCGCGTTGAATCTGCTGAGGATCGTCGGCGCGAGTGAAAGGCCGATCGGAGTGAATGAGATCGCGCGGCGGCTAGAACAGCATGCGAGCGCGGTTTCGAGGACACTGTCGACGCTTGAGCACAACGGATTCGTCGAACGTGACGAAGAAACGGGACGGTTTGTGCTCGGGGTTGAGCTGATCGCGCTGGCGAGCAGGCTTCTTGCTGAACTTGACGTGGTCCGTGTGGCGCGACCCCATCTGGAGGAACTTGCCGAAAGCACGAGGGAAACGGCCTCACTCAGTCTTTGGAACAAGACGGAGGCTATCAACATCGAGCACGTACTTGGTCCCGGGTCGATCAAGCATGTCGCTGCACCAGGGCGCCGCAACCCGGCGCATTGCACAGCTACTGGAAAAGTCATGCTGTCGCAGATGCCTGCGTCAACCCTGGAAGAAGTTCTGGCTCTCGGCCTAGAACGTCATACGGACCGCACGATCACCGAGAGGAGTGCTCTTGAACGCGAGCTGCATTGCGTGCGCGAACGAGGATACGCGCTGAACGTCGGCGAGTTCATTCCTGAGACCGCCGCCATCGCAGCCGTCATCCACGACCGGAGAGGGAGAGTTGTGGCGGCAATTGCCGTTACGATGCCGGTTTTTCATTTCACTCAGCAAAGTGAACTTCAGCTGGCGCCTGTTGTCATGAATGCGGCCGCGAGTATCTCGCGGAGGCTAGGATATCAAGGCGCTCGCACGATATGAAGTAGACGCCCTAAACGCGTCGTGGGGGTGCGGGCCCTGGGCGCGAGGTGACGCAAACTGTGTCCTGTTCGATGACGACGTGGCCGGTCATGTTATTTTCGTTCCAGCCGCTTCGCCGCTGTTTCCAGCGCGTGCCAGAGCGATGCGGCGGATGACCGCGCCCCCAGAACGGCGACATGAGCTTCGCTGCGGCGGATGACGAAACAGCTCATATGCTCAATGCCGGTACGCCTCGCGCGACCTGGGCCAAAGTCCGCGAGATCGATGTTGATAAGCTTCGAAAGCAATGCCTCGAGAGGCCTTGACCCGGCCCGCAATACAATCTCGAAAGCGACCCAGCCATCGGTCTGCTCGGTCACCGAGCAGCCGGCGGCGAATTGCTTGAGCTCGGCGGCAAAACCCAGATCGGCGCGGCCTTCATACTCGATCATCCACTGATCCGGCCCGGTCCACAGCGCGGCAACCCCCTGCCCCGCAATCCAGCGGCCTGGTCCTGGCAGAGTGAGCCCGAAGGGCCTAGGCCCAATGGTTCCGCGGCGCAGCGCCAGAGAGGCAAGCGCCAGACCAACGTTCTCCCGAATCTCCAACGCCCCGAACGAAGCGAGGCGTGGTAGTGCGGCACCGAGCGCCGTGATGGGTATCAGCTCACTCACGAAGACGTTCTCCCTCGGGGTCGACGAAACAGGCAGGCACGACCAGCAGGCGCGCGCTTTCACCTTCGAGCGGGTTCGCAGCCACGATTACCTCGCCCAGCCGTTCATCGCCCTTTTCTAGGAATCCGAGCCCGATCATCGAGCGGACATGCGGGCTGTAGCAGGCCGAGGTGACCCAGCCCTGATCGGTATCGCATTTCCGCGGTGCGCCTTCCGCAAAAAGATGCGAGCCGCTGACCACCTTCCCGGCCGGATCGACGGGCCGCAGCCCCACCAGGCGTCGCCTGTCGCCCGCAAGGCCCCCGCGCCGCGACATCACAGCGCCGACGGAATCCTTCTTCTGCGACACCATACTGCCAAGTCCGACCATGGCGGCCGTCGTCTGTCCGCTCAATTCGGGGCCGGCGGCGTGGCCCTTCTCGATCCGCAGCACGCCCAGAGCCTCGGTGCCATAGGGCGTCGCTCCAAGATCGGCTCCCAGTTCCATCAGCCGCTCTATCAATGCGTGGCCGAAGCGTGCGGGAACCGCAACTTCATAGGCGAGTTCGCCCGAGAAGGAGATCCGGAAGAGCCGCGCGCGAAGGCCGTCGCAGACGGTGAGTTCCGCGCAGGCCATGAAGGGGAAGGCCTCGTTCGACAGGTCGAACCCGTCAACGATGCGGGCGAGCAGAGCGCGCGACTTCGGCCCGGCGACCGCGATCTGTGCCCACGCATCGGTCGTGGAGATGAGCTGGACGTCGAGGTCCGACCACAGACATTGCCGCGCGAATTCCATGTTGCGATAGACCAGACCGGCGTTGGCAGTCGTCGTGGTGACCACATAATGATCCTCGGCCAGCCGCGCGCAGGTGCCGTCGTCATAGGCAAATCCGTCTTCGCGCAGCATAAGCCCGTAGCGGACACGGCCGACTTTCAGCGTGGCCATGATGTTGCAGTAAAGGCGGTTGAGAAACTCGCCCGCGTCCGCGCCCTGAACATCAATCTTGCCGAGCGTGGTCACGTCACACAGGCCCACCGCGCTGCGCACGGCCCCGGCCTCGCGGTCCACGCTCTGGCGCCAATGCGTTTCGCCCGCTCGCGGGAAATATTGCGCGCGCATCCACTGGCCGACCTCGACGAACACGGCGCCCTGCCCCTCGGCCCAGTGATTGGTGGGTGTGAGGCGGCGTGGTCTATAATGCCGCCCTATATCGCCGCCGCCCAGGACCGAGAGCGTCACTGGAATGTAAGGCGGGCGGAAAATCGTTGTTCCAGTTTCCGGGATCGTTCTCCCGGTCAGCTCCGCCATCACGGCAAGACCGGTCACATTTGCGGTTTTGCCTTGGTCCGTCGCCATGCCCAGAGTCGTGTAGCGTTTCAGATGCTCTACCGGCCGCATGTTCTCGGCATGGGCGAGCTTGATGTCCTTCACCGTCACGTCATTCTGGAAATCGACCCAGGCGCGCTTCTTGCCGGGTACATTGAACACGGGCGCAACCTTGTAGTCTGCCTCCTCCGCGCGCGGCAAATCGGGCGACGATGCGGCGATTCCAAGTTCGTCCATCGCACGCTTTGCGGCTTGCGCGCCGGAACGCAAGGCGTCGGCGGTGGAAAAATTGGCCGCCGCCGCACCTGCCGGAATTAATCCTGGAGGACCATCCTCCCCAGGCAGGAACGCCTGCAGCGATTCATTCCAAATAGGCCGACCGCGATGATGCGAAAAGAGATGCACATTCGGGTTCCAGCCGCCAGAGACCCCGAGCGCGCCGCACTCAATCCATTCGGACCTGCCGTTTGCCTGAACCTCGATCGACTTCAGGCCAAGCCGGCCGCGTGAGCCAGTCACCATGCCCCCCGCGATCAGTCGGTAGTCACCGCGAGCCTTCGCCTCGGGGCGCGCGTCGATGACGGCGGCGATCTGGACATCCTTGGCGGCCAGATCGCGCGCGGTGCGATGACCGTCATCGTTATTGGTGAAGACGGCGACCGTCTCGGACGGGCATGCCGCCCAGCGATTGGCGTAAGTTCGCATCGCGCCGGCCAACATGATCCCGGGACGGTCATTGTCGGCAAAGGCGATGGGCCGCTCTGTCGCGCCCGCCGCCAGTACCGCGCGCTTCGCCGTGATACGCCAGAGTGTCTGGCGCACACGCCCGCTCGCCTCTGGGAGATGATCGGACACGCTTTCCACCGCGCCATAGATGCCGTGGTCATAGACCCCGAAAACCGTGGTGCGACGCATCACGCGAATATTCGGCAGGCTCTCGAATTCAGCCTCCAACGCTGAGACCCAGTCGGTGGCTTGCCCTCCGTCCAGCGTTCCCGTCTCGGACAGAAGCCGCCCGCCCAGGCGGAAATCCTCGTCGGCCAAAATCACACGTGCGCCCCCGCGCGCCGCCGTCAGCGCCGCAGCAAGCCCGGCCGCCCCCCCGCCGATGACCAAAAAGTCGCAATGCAGGAAACCCTTGTCGTATGTATCCGGGTCGGCCTGCATTGAAAGGCGCCCGAGGCCTGCCGCCCTGCGGATCGCCGGCTCGTAAAGCTTTTCCCAGAAGCCCTTCGGCCACATGAAAGT